>JALVSJ010000178.1 GCA_027024445.1 Desulfobacterales bacterium | reverse complement strand
CGTGCTCTGCCACAATGGGAACCAGCTCCTCAAACCCTTCTTTTTGGCAAATGTCCTGACCTATTTTTACGTGATCCCCACCGTGCTCAAGGGCCTCAGTCTTGCCTATATCATGAAGAAGAGCCCCGGCCAGGACGAGCTCCTTTGAAACTTTTTGACCCTTCTGCCCTAATCCCAGTGTTATTACGTATGCCACCCTGGCAACCATTATTGAATGTGCCCTTATATTCTCGAGCATTTGATACTTATCCATTATGTCCAGGCATGTTTGAACAGACGGAATCATAATAATTGAGTGTTATTTGTGTTGCAAAAAATTTCTTTTCTTGTTTCCGTTGGTTATGTCGATTCCTTTTTACCCCGATACCCTATCAACTGTCAAATTGAGAGGCGTCTCATGGTTTCCGGGAAAGCCACAAAGGATCCTTGTACATCTCTAGGCTCCGTTGCTTCCAATAGCACTTATTTTGCGTGTGTCTTCGAGGCAAATAGTGTATAAAAACCGTTATCTTACCAGACTGTTCATACAAGCTCCGTCATTTATGACATTTGGCAACTTACCTCTGAGCTAACTTTTTGAGCGGATCAATGGGCCCGGAATTCGACATAATAGTAGTGGGAGCAGGCCCCGCAGGCAGTTCGGCTGCTGCCGCGCTGGCTGAATCAGGCTTCCGTGTGGCAATAATAGAAAAAAGCACCAGGCCAGGGTCAAAACCGTGTGCTGGTGGCCTGGTGATGCGAGGGGTGCAGCGGCTTCCTAAACGTGTGTTGAACTCTGTGGAAAGGTATTGCTTCGAGACACAGGTTAATATTCTTTCCGCCGGGCTCAGCTTTGTTACCAAGAGACCTCAACCCATAATTGCAATGGTCATGCGTCAGCACTTTGACCGTCTGCTCCTTGAAGAAGCCATATCGGCGGGAGCCCTACTGTTCGATGGACAAACGATCAAAAGAGTACGCAACACAAACCAAGCAGTACATATTGTAACGAATGGTACCCCATTAACCGCTTCCTACCTCATTGCTGCTGATGGAGCTTTGAGTCCTGTGGCCAGAGGAATCGGCCTATATGGCCAGGTGGAATTGGTTCCAGCCATAGAGTGCGAGATAGAAGTCACTGAGGCACTGTTCGATCAATACTGCAATGCAGCCAGATTCGATTTGGGCTTCGTGCCCCAAGGGTACGGATGGGTCTTTCCAAAGAAGGATCACCTTTCTGTTGGCGTGGGCAGACTACGCAGGGGTAACACCAGGCTGGGCAAGTACCTAGATGAATACCTCAGTTTTCTACGTCTGAGCGATTGTAGAATTTTGGAAAAAAATGCCAGTATTATTAGCCTTTGGGCTGGGCGGAATAGATTTGCAAGCGGTCGGGTACTGCTCACTGGTGACGCAGCTGGCCTTGCCGACCCTCTCACGGCCGAGGGAATATCTAATGCAATGCTCAGCGGACAATTGGCAGCAAATGCCATCAGGGGAGCTGAAAAATATGGAATACGGGACGCTGCCACCTACTACGAGAAATTGCTCAAACAAAAAATCATCAAGGAAATACGGGTTGCCAGCAAGGTCTCAGAGTGGATCTACGATTATCCTAAGGTGATGCACGGAGCTTTCGCAATCTACGGCGAACGTATATGCGAAGGAATGATACAGATCATGTTAGGCCAAACATCTTATATCAGGGTCCTGGCAAACCCTCTTACCTATCTTCGCCCTTTTACATTTGGCGGCAAATTCACCCGTAGAAGTAAGATTGACAAAACAAGGCCATTCGGATAACTTCTTCTCCTGCGGAATGATTCAGCGCGAACATTTTTGGAGGTGAACAAAATTACTGATTTTTCTCAACACAGCGGGCGCATAACGACTTTTCACATCCTTCGCCAGGATCGCAAACACCTCCAGGCCCAACTACGCCTTCATTCCAAATGGAAAAAAACCGTACTTGTGATCCCCCTCCTTGCAAGCGAGTATGTGGACCCTGCCAATAGGCCTGTCTTTCTTAACATCCTGAGACAACTCAAAGACGTCACATATTTGGCCACTATCATATTTGGGCTGGATAAAGCCACAGAACAGGAGGCATTTGAACTCAGAGACCTGATTAAGGAGGCAGGGATCAAGAACTATCTTATCCAGTGGAATGATGGGCCTGGATTTTCTTCCATATACGACCAGCTTGCCAAGGCGGGATTCAATATAACGGAGCCCGGAAAAGGTAAGAATATGTTCCTCAGCTTTGGCATTGCTATTGCCCTGGGTGCCCAGGCAATCGGTTTAATAGATGCCGATATTCGCACGTTCAAGCGGGTACAATTACACAGATTACTCTTCCCCGTCGTTGTTCTCAACTATGACTTTTCAAAGGCATACTACGCAAGGCTGGCCAACAGAGAACTATATGGCCGGGTGAAAAGGCTCCTTCTTGACCCCCTTCTTTTGGCATTGAAGAGAAAGTTTACAGAAAGCAACGAGGAAAAGGTCCTCAGGCTCATAGAATTTCTATTGAGTTTCAAGTACCAGCTGTCGGGCGAGGTGGCATTCCGCACGGACCTGCTAAAGAAAATGCGCTTCGCTACCAACTGGGGTGTGGAAATTTTCACTCTCATCGAGGTTTATCGCAAGGCTTCATCGGCAGCAGAGGTTATGTTCTCCGAGGAACCCTTTGACCACAAACACCAGGAGGTATCCCCCGAAGACCAACGAAAAGGCCTCAACAGGATGGCGGTAGATATTGTTACCACCCTCATGAACGCATTGGTAATAGAAGAGGGTCTAGAGATATCAGACACTTTTTTCAGGGATCTTGCCATCACATATCAGGCCATAGCAGAAGACCAGATAAGAAAGTATTCAGATGACGCAGATTTCAGTAACCTCTCATACAATAGGGATCACGAGGAGTTTCTGGTCAAAGATGTGTTTCGAAACTGTATCCTTCAAGCAGGAGAAATTCTAACTTCCCCTTACAGGATGACTGAACGCTTCCTTAGGTTCGTCCATTCTTATCCTGAGTTTAAGCCCTTTCTCCAAAAGGGTTTGGCAGATGTAATTCTGGCTGTGGAGGAGAAAACCGAGCAGAAGATATTCGAAACTCCCCAGACGGTGTCTTGGGAAAGAGTTAACAACAAGCTTCCTCAGATCTTTTATGATATAATAGAAGTGGTAGAAGAGGAAAAAAGACGTTTCGCCTGACATAACAGGATGGGTTTGTGGTGACCGGCAGTAAAACTTTCGGGGAGAAAACCTCCCCTTTTTTAGTCATATTCAGTGACCTGGATGGAACATTGCTTGATGAGCAAACATATTCCTGGAAAGATGCCGAACAAGCGCTTAATGAGTGCAAGCGAAGGGGTGTACCAATTGTGCTGGTCACCAGCAAGACCAGAGCAGAACTGGAAGTAATCTCTGTACAATTAGGCCTGGATGATCCCTACATTACCGAAAACGGGGGAGGCGTGTTCTTTCCAAAAACAAAATTCCCCATCGCTCCGCCTGGGGCCGAGTCAGTGGACAGCTTATGGAGGTGGTCGTTGGGCGTCCCCCACAGGGCCTTGAGGAGTGCTTTAAGGGAAATTGCGGATGAAGCACACTGCAATATAATCGGCCTTTCAGATATGAGACCCGAAGAAATAGCCTCCCTCACGGGCCTTGATCTTGAACTAGCTCGAAGGGCAGCAAAAAGGGAATTTGACGCGCCTTTCCTGATCTACGACGAGGACAAAGAACAGGAATTTCGCGTTAGCAAGGCTGCCCAGGAAAGGGGATTAATGGTGAGTAAAGGTGGGAGATTTTTCCATTTGCACGGAAAGTCTGATAAGGGTACTGCCACCAAGAAACTTATTATCTGGTACAGAAATATGGGACAAGACATTTTGTCATTGGGAATAGGAGATAGCGAAAATGACTTCCCTATGCTTCAAGCTGTGGATCAGGCTGTTTTTGTAGGAGATCCAGCGAAACTTGGCAATGTGGGTATCCAGTTCCCAAGGCTCATAATAACAAAACAAAGAGGCCCCAAGGGCTGGAATGAAGGAGTTATGAATTTCTTGAAAACTCAGGGAGGAATACATTGATGTCTTCTGATTTTCAAACAGAGATAAATCCGGATGGAGTGAAAAATGCAGAACTCATCGTATGCATTCCATCTTACAATGAGGCTGACTCCATTGCCTTCCCCATTACTCAAGCTGACCAAGGATTGAGCAAGTATTTCCGCGACAAGAAAGCAGTGATTATAAATTGTGACAACAATTCACCTGACGGCACCAGGGATGTATTCTTGGACACTCCCACAAGGGCCCCAAAAATATATCTTTCAACTCCTCCAGGGGTAAAAGGTAAGGGGAATAACTTCAAAAATCTTTTTCAAAAGGTCCTGGATCTCCATGCGAAAGCCGTAGTGGTCGTAGATGCGGATTTGAAAAGCATTACCCCTGAATGGATCAAGCATCTGGGAGAGCCCCTCTACAATGGCTTCTCATACGTTGCGCCCTTATATATACGACACAAATACGATGGCACCATCACTAACGGAATCGCCTACCCAATGACCAGGGCACTTTACGGAAGGAGGGTGCGCCAGCCCATAGGGGGAGACTTCGGTTTTTCTGCAAAATTGGCAAAGGTTTATCTAGAAAGCGACACATGGAATGAGGCTGTGGCCAACTTTGGAATTGATATTTGGATGACTACCCTTGCCATTGCCAATAAGGCCAGGATATGCCAATCGTTTATGGGGAGGCCCAAAATCCACCGGACCAAAGATCCAGGAGCGCATCTGGGCCCCATGTTCCGTCAGGTGGTGGGAACCATCTTTACATTGATGACTCACTTCACCGAAAAGTGGATGAAGGTGAAGTATAGCCGCCCAACGGCCATATATGGATTTGGATTGGGTGAAACGGAAATGCCTCCCAAGGTGGAAGTTGACACCCAAAATCTGTTGAATAAGTTTCATGCGGGGTTTGACGAGTACTTGGATCTGTGGCGTGAGATTTTGAGTTCTGATGTGTTCAACAAATTGATGGAGATCCGCAGCCTCAAAGAAAATGAATTTAATTTCCCTACTGACCTTTGGGCCAGGCTTTTGTTTGATGTGGCAATTTCTTACAGGGATCAGGTAGCCGACACGGATCTCATGATGGACTCCCTTATCCCTCTTTACTTTGGTAAGACCCTGTCCTTCGTGAGAAAGACCAAACGCATGTCCATAAAGCAGGCAGAGGAAACCATAGAGGAAGACTGCATGACCTTTGAAATGACTAAACCCTATCTCATTCGAAGGTGGAAACAGAAAGCTGCTTGACCAAAACCGGTTTTGGCCAAAACTGGCCAAAGACAGTCATCGAGTACTACTCCACAATAACTAAATGCACATCCATGACATTTGTCTTGGTAGGCCCTGTTATCAACAGGTCGCCCGTGCTCTCGAGGAAGTGATAGGCATCATTGTTCTGCAAAAATTCCAGCGCATTCAGGCCCTTTGCTTCAGCCCTTTTGACTGTCTCTGGATCCACAATACCACCGGCCGCATCGGTCGGCCCGTCATTGCCATCGGTCCCACCACTTAGAACAACCACCCTCTGAGGAAGTCCCACGAGATCCATAGCTGCTGCAAGACAGAATTCTTGATTCCTGCCGCCCTTGCCCTTTCCTCGAATAGTTACCGTGGTCTCACCGCCGGAAATTATACATACAGGAGGATGGGCAGGATTGCCGCTTTCTAAGACCTCTTTGGCAATGGCAGCATGAACCCTTGCCACGTCTCTGGTCTCCCCCTCTATCATGGAAGAAAGAATAACAGTCTTGTAGCCCAGTTCCTTGGCCTTCTTCTGTGCTGCTTTGAGTGCTATGATGTTGCTCCCCACTATGATGTTGGTTACCTTCTTGAACACGGGGTCTTCCTGCTTCGGGGTTTCAGGCACCTCGCCCTTAATTCCTTTCTTGATATATGACCTTACC
>JALVSJ010000177.1 GCA_027024445.1 Desulfobacterales bacterium | reverse complement strand
TGGCCCTAATGGGAAAAAGTTACTTGAAGGGCATACGAACGACAAAGGGGAATTTTCCTTTCCCATACCCCAAGAGGCTGATCTCCGAATAGTTTTGAATGCTGCAATGGGGCATAAAGGCGAATACCTCTTAAAGGCCCGGGACTTGGGAGTATCCTCCGAGGAGAAAGCTAAGACAACGGACAAATTACGGACCGAACATAAACAGGCCATGAAGGTCTGTTCCAAAGGGGTGGAAGTTCCGGAAGAAAAAATAAGAGCCATAGTAGAACATGCTTTAGATGTGCGGTTGAAGCCCATTGCGAGGTCGATCGCGCTACTCAGAGAAGAGAAGGGTCCGGGGGTTACAGAAGTAGTTGGAGGTATCGGGTATATCATAGGGCTGATGGGGATAGTCTTGTATCTTAAGAGTAAGAAAAAGGAAAAGTAGCACAAGAGTATTGGTAATTCAACACAGGCCACGAAGGTCTCATTGGGGAGGAAAACTCCCTTAATAGACTTCTGTGGTCTTTTACTTTGAGTGGCAGTTGACACTTTTCACCAAATCGCCAAATTCTGTATGAGGAGGTATCAAGGATGAAGAAGATAATTGTGATTGGGGTGTTCATAGCTTCGTTTCTGGCAAGCACAGGATTGGCTTTCGCTCATTTTGGAATGGTAATTCCATCAGACAACATGGTCATGCCGGGAGATCCGACCAATATTATTGTCACTCTGTCTTTTTCCCATCCATTTGAGGGCAACGGCATGGATCTTGTGAAGCCTAAAGAGTTCGGAGTAATGGCTCAAAGCAAGAAACTAAATCTGTTGGACCAGCTTCAACAGACAAAGGTGATGGGCCATAAGGCATGGAAGATCAGGTATAAGCTCAGGAGACCAGGGGCTTACCAATTTTACATGATTCCCCAGCCCTACTGGGAGCCGGCAGAGGACAAATACATTGTCCATTATACAAAAACAGTGATAGGAGCCTTTGGCAGTGAGGAAGGTTGGGGTCAGCCCATTGGGCTCAAGACTGAGATTGTGCCTCTTTCAAGGCCCTTTGGCTTGTATGCAGGAAACGTTTTTCAGGGCATTGTGATGCTTGGCGGTAAACCAGTGCCCTATGCTGAGATTGAGGTTGAATATTACAACAAGGATCATCGGGTCTCCGCGCCCGCAGACTATATGGTCACTCAAGTTATCAAAGCGGACGACAATGGTGTTTTTACCTATGGAGTTCCCCGGGCCGGGTGGTGGGGGTTTGCTGCGTTGAATACTGCTCCGAACAAGATGAAGCATGGAAGCAAAGACAAGGAAGTAGAGCTTGGAGCGGTGCTGTGGGTTAAGTTCGAGAGCTGGAAGGAGCGATAGAGTACGCAATAAGGAGGTCAAAGGATATGAAGAAACGAATTATAGCGATTGTTCTGGGGATATTGGGTGGCTTTTGTTTGGCAGGAAGCAGCACAGCTCAAGACGTAACTAAAGAGGAACTAATGAAAGAACTTAAAACGATGAAATCGAGGATAGAGGCTCTGGAAAAGCGTATCCAAGAGTTGGAGGGCACAGAAGAGGTGACCAAGGCCCCACCTGAGGCTCCAGCGCACTACCACAGCGTAAAGGGTCTTGCAGACAGGGTACGGAGGCTGGAGGCAGAGATACAAGAGAAAGGCGCCATAGGACAATGGGCAAGAAAGGTAAGTCTCAGTGGAAGACTTGAGGTGGAGACAAATTACGAGAGGATAGACTATGATGAGCCTGGCGCTGACGATACCACTACGAGTGACATTACTCTTGCCACTGCAGAGCTTGATGTGGACGTGGATGTGACGCATCACGTGGGCGGGCATATTGCGTTCTTGTGGGAGGAAGATGACACAGAACCTGTGGATATTGACGAAGGTTTCATAATCATAGATGGCAAAGAGCAGGTGCCATTATATTTGAATGCAGGGAAGATGTATGTTCCTTTTGGATACTATGAGAGCCATTTTATAAGTGACCCCATTACTAACTCAATTGGTGAGACGAGCCAGAGTGCAATTAAGGTTGGCTTTGCCGAATACGGGTTAGATCTGTGTGCGGCGGTGTTTAATGGAGACGTGGATGAGACGGGGGACGACGACAGAATTGATGGATTTGTGGGAAGCATCAGGTGGACCGCGCCCGAAGGGATGCTCCCTGCCATGGGATTTACGGCGGGAGTATCGTACATTTCCAATATCGGTGACAGTGATGGACTAGAGGGGGAATTACCCGGTACAATTAGGAGACATATTGATGGGATTGGGTCTTTCTTGAGTTTGAGTTTCATGGACAAGTATTTTGTTGAACTGGAGTATATCGGGACTCTGGATGAATTTCAGGCCGGTGAGTTAAGCTTTGACAGGGGTAAAAAGGCTAAACCGCAGGCCTGGAATATGGAATTTGCCTGGAGGCCTATGGAGCCTCTGGAGATCGGTTTTAAATATGAGGGCAGTGATGATTTAGGGGATTTTGAACCGGAGAGCCAGTGGGGAGCAGTAGTGAATTACAGTATCTTTGAGAACACCTCAGTGGCTATAGAGTATTTGCACGGTAAATACGAAACTGACGACACCCGGGACCTTGTCACAGGGCAACTGGCTATAACATTTTAGGGTCGCACACATTACAAGAGTAAAAAGTGAGAACAATGCCTCGGGGAGCAGGGCCTGTTGCCTCGAGGTATTGTTTTGTGGTAGGGGTGAAAAGAAAAAACTAGGCATGATTTGGGGTCGGTTTTAAATGGGCCAGGGTGACAGAGCAAAACAACACTCTTTTTTTTTCGTGACAATAAGCTGTATTTTTGTGACCTCACTGATCGCCTCCAATATTGTAGCAGTAAAAATCATCTCCGTAATGGGGATGGTTTTACCTGCAGCTATTGTGATATTTCCCCTGAGTTACATAATTGGAGACGTCCTCACAGAGGTCTATGGCTATGGCTCCGCCAGGCGAGTTATATGGCTTGGATTTGCATGTAACTTATTAGTTGTTCTGATCCTCTGGATTGGCAAAATCTTGCCGGCGGCACCTTTTTGGAAGGCCGACGATGCGTATGCCCGCATACTGGGATATACTCCTCGGTTGCTCGTGGCCTCTTTCCTGGCCTATCTTGTAGGAGAATTTTCCAATTCATTTGTGCTGGCAAAAATGAAAATTGCCACAAAGGGCAGGTGGCTATGGACCAGGACCATAGGCTCCACATTGATCGGGGAGGGACTGGACTCACTTGTGTTCATAACGCTCGCATTTTACGGGGCTATGCCCAATGATATTTTGCTATCAACTATTGTGACACAATGGCTTATTAAGTGTGTGTATGAAGCTGCAGCTACTCCGCTCACATACGCGGTAGTGGGATTCCTCAAAAAGCGGGAAGGGTTGGATGTGTACGACTTTGGAACCAGATTTAGTCCTCTTATATTTGGAAAACAGTAAGAGATGGGAAAAGGGGCGAACAAGGCATTTTTCTTGTTCGCCCTGAGTTTGCAATACATTATTTTAGAACCGCCAGGTTATCCCGAATGTAAAGGAGTCTTCCTCATTGGTAGCCTCTAGTTTTGCTGCCCCACCCAATGAAGCTTCTTTTATCTTTTCTTCAAACGCGTGCATGTAAGACAAATTGAGGACAATTTTGTTGGTAAGATCGAAACCTATCCCTAAGGTTAGATGTTTTTCTGCGATAGCCGGGAATCCGACAATCCTCAGGACCTCATAGTTAAAATTGTCCACATTAACACCTTGAACATCAGTGGTCTTATTGGGATCCCACCCATTGTGTTCATTGACGGGGTTCTTCCCATAGTTAAAGCCAGCCCTCAGAGCCAACCGGGGGATGGGCTTGAACTGCGCCCCTATAGCAAAAACCCACTGATTGTCCCAATCGAAGTCCTCGTAACCCTTAGCATCCGCCCAGTTATACCAGCGTGTATCAAACTCAATAAGAAACCTGCTGTTGGGTTCGAAAGAGACCCCAAAAATAAATGTTTGGGGAGCCTCTAGTTCGAGGTCTTCTAGTGGATTAGTGTCAGGATCTTTCCCAAAGGTAGAAACTTTCTCATGTTTAGAGTTCTGAGGGGTTATGTAGGAAAACCCAAAATTAAATGGTCCTCGATGGTAGAGGGCACCCACCTGAACACCCATGGTATAATCATGGGCGCCACCAGCACCCAGATCTAGGTTCGCATAATCCACGCTTAATGATACACCAACGGAGAAGTTGGAAGTAATCATGTAGGCCAAGTTTGGAGCAAATTTCATAATCTCTAATTTGGTGAATAGGTAGCCATTGGTGTTAGTATTGTAAAACATTGCGCCTTTGTCTTTGTAATCAACCCCCATACCAGATACACCATATGCCCCAATGGCAAAACGAAGCTTTGGCGTAATTGGTGAGGTAATAGCGATAGCAGGCACAACAAATGGTTTCATCCTGCTGGTTGCCTTTGAAATGGTATATGGAGGAGGGAAGCCCCTAGCATCGATAGTACCAGTAATCTTCGCATCGAAAAATGTGCCGGCAAATACTGCCTCAGAGCCGGGGCAGTAAGGCCCGAAGCACATGGCCGCGGGGTTCGCAAATACTGCACTAATTCCATCCTGAGGAGCGGCCACCCCCACTCCTCCCATGGCTCTGGAAATAGGACCAATACCAATTAAACTGTCTCCATTGGTTGCACTCGAAACAGAAGGGAGCATTAACCCTAATGCAAGAAATGTCAAAACCACAATCACCTTTTTCATTTTGTGCGCCTCCTTAAGCTTGAATTTTTTCAACACTTTTCAATACCCCAACACATATTATTCAAATCCTTATCGAGTCCTACATCGAGACGGTATCGTTTTTTAAATAAATAATGTTATGTTGCACTTGGACGCATATTCCAGAAAGGTGGCAGCACCACCAAATTCAATGCCATCTATCAAATCTTCTTCTTTAACACCCATGACATCCATGGTCATCTGGCAGGCAATCAATCTAACATCACTTTCAATGCAAGTTTTTAGAAGGTCCTGGATGGTGGGTACATTTTGGGCTGCCATCCACTTGTTCATCATCATGGTGGCCATGGCGGTCATTCCAGGCAACACCCCTATAATATTTGGGACCGGCATGGGCATTGCCGGGTTGGCCAGAGGCGGTACCTTGAGATTTTTGTTCTTTTTTTTGTTCAGGATATCAAGGCCGTAAAACGTGAAGAATATGGCAGATTCTATATCCAGGGCTGCACAAGAACTGGCCAGTATCAGAGGGACATACGCCATATCGAGAGTACCCTTTGATGCAATAAAAGCTGCCCGGCTCTCCACCTGCCCGCTCCTAATGGACTGGGAAACTCTCTCAGCCAATTCAGCGTCCAAGATTTCTCTAACTTTCTGTTCTATTTGAGCTTCAAGCTCCTTATCCATAATAGCCACCTCCATTCAGGTTCGTTAATGGTATTAACTTTAAATGCAAAAAAATTAATCCAATTGGCTTTTCACTGTTTCCATTGCGTCAGTCAGTAACTCAAGATAAAATAAAAGAGGTTTACGCTCTTCCTCTTTGATTTGGAGTAGAAGTTTTCCATATATGTTCTCTCGGAACTCCTCGACTTCCTTTACTTTGGCCGATCCTTTAGATGTTAAACATATAAGTTTGACACGGCCGTCCTGGGGATCCTCCACAGTGTCTACAAGGCCCCTGCTTCTTAGGCCACTTATTATTTTTGTCACCCGGCTTTTGGCAACATCCAGTTTTTGGGAAATTCCCTTTACGGTGAGGTACTTCTCTGCCTTAAACAACATTAGGCATTTCACTTCAGCATAAGGGACTCCCAAAATTTTCGATTCATAAAGGCGCCTTTCCTCGCAACAATCCAGGATCTCGCTTATGAGTTCCTGCAGTTTCAAGACCTGAGGTTTACTAAAATCGCCAGTTGATTGTGATCCAGCAACATTCATAGCATGAACAAAATATAATACAGGGTAT
>JALVSJ010000176.1 GCA_027024445.1 Desulfobacterales bacterium | reverse complement strand
CCGAGAAAGCCTGAACGTGGTCCCCGCCGCTGCCACAACATTTTCCTCTATCATTGTGCTGCCCATATCATTCGCCCCAAAGAACAGGGCGAGTTGTGCAATCTTTGGGCCCTGAGTAACCCAGGAGGCCTGAATATTTGCAATATTGTCCAACACCAACCTTGATATGGCCAATGTTCTCAAGTACTCAGCCGCAGTTGCCTTTTTGACAGAGAGCCTTGTATTCTCAGGCTGAAAAGTCCAGGGAATGAAAGCAGTGAAGCCACCAGTTCTGTCTTGAAGGTCGCGAATCTTGAACATGTGCTCCAGGCGTTCCTCCATGGTTTCCACGTGCCCGAACATCATGGTGGCAGTTGTCCTGAGCCCCAGGTTATGAGCTGTCTCCATGACTTCCAGCCATTGGCTGGTACTGCACTTTCTGGGAGACACTTTTTGCCTCACTCTATCAACTAATACTTCTGCCCCCCCTCCGGGAATGGATCCTAGCCCTGCAGTAACAAGTCTTTTTAGGACTTCTCTTATTGAAAGGTGTTCCTTCTCAGCCAGAAACCAGATTTCAGGGGGCGACAGGCCATGAATATGTATGTCAAAGTTATTCTTTATGAAACCCAGCAGGTCTTCATAGTATGAAAGCCCCAGGTCCGGGTGCATACCGCCTTGAAGGAGAATCTGGGTTCCACCCAGCTCTATGGTCTCCTCGATTTTTCTTGCCAGTTCCTCTCTGGTAATGATGTAGGCCTCTGAATGACCTTTTGGTCTGAAAAATGCGCAGAAAAGACAGCCCGAGGAACAGATGTTTGTATAGTTGATGTTGCGGTCAACCACGTAAGTAACCACTCCGTCCGGGTGCAAGGCTAGACGAGCCATATTGGCCATTTGCCCAAGCTCAAGCAAGTTAGCTTTGCGGTATAATTCCAGGGCCTGATGCATATCGAGACGTTGTATTGTAGTCTGTCTGTTCATAACAGCATGAGAATCAAAGGTACCCGCAAAATCATACCGGTTCATAAAAAGCATTCCTCTCAACTGGCTCATACCCCGCGGCCACAATCATCTCTCTTATCTGCTCCCTTGTAAGACCCTTGGGCGTCCTCGCCCCTGCCATGTGCGTGATCTTTTCCTCCACCACGGTACCATCCAAATCATCTGCTCCAAACGCCATGGCCACCTGCGCAAGGGCAGGGGTGATCATAACCCAGTAGGCCTTTATGTGCGCCACGTTGTCCAGCAGAAGACGCGCAACAGCGATCGTTTTCAGGTCATCAACTGCTGTAGTTGGTGCCAGATGCGACAGTTTGGTGTTTTCAGAATGAAAGGCAAGGGGTATAAAGGCCTGGATACCGCCAGTCTCATCCTGCAGATCCCTTAGCTTAATAAGATGGTCCACCCTTTCTTCTATTGTTTCAATATGTCCATACAGCATGGTGGCATTGGTAGGGATACCTGCCTCATGGGCCGACCTTGTGACTTCAAGCCATCTCTGAGGGCCTATTTTCTTCTTATAAAGTTTCTGATGAACCCTCTCGCTCAAGATCTCGGCTCCCCCTCCGGGCATCATGGAAAGGCCTGCTTGTTTGAGCATGGAGAACACCTTGCTTAACTCTAGACCACTTATTGTGGAAAAGTAATCGATCTCTACCGCAGTAAAGGCCTTGACTGTAGCCTCTGGACGAATGTCCTTTACTGCCTTTATTAGGTCTAGGTAGTAAGAGAAGGGAAGGGCAGGATTGAGCCCTCCCACAATATGGATTTCAGTTATAGGCTCATTCCTTCTTTCCTGGATCAGCCTCTTGACCTGGTCGAGCGAGAGGGTAAAAGCACCGTTTTCGCCTTCATCCTTAGAATAGGCGCAAAAAAGGCATCGATTAATGCATACATTGGTATAATT
>JALVSJ010000175.1 GCA_027024445.1 Desulfobacterales bacterium | reverse complement strand
TTAAGGACAAGGAACTCATTGAGGCCCTTGAGGGGGAACAGGGTCATCCTGTTGTGGAGGTTCCTGAGGCTATAGGAGTTGTTGAAAAGAAAAAGCCTATCAAGGCCAAACGCAAGCACCCGGGCCGCATTCCTATACCTGAGCACCTGGAGAGGGAGGAGATCATCCTGGATATCCCTGAACAGGAAAAGATCTGTCCTGAAACTGGCAAGCCACTAAAGCAGATAGGATGGGAGGTCTCCGAGAAGCTGGAGTACAGACCTGGCAGATTGTTTGTCAATGTATACAAGAGACCCAAGTATGTATCGCCTGATCCTGTGGTATCAGAAGACCTTGGTGTGATAACTGCTCCCATGCCTGATCATCCCATACAGAGGTGTAAGGCAGATGTGGGGCTGTTGAGTCAAATCATAGTGAGCAAATTCGCGGATCATCTGCCCCTTTATCGCCAGGATGGGATATTTGAGAGGGAGGGGGTGACAATCCCTAGATCCACCCAAACCAGCTGGTTGCTTCAGTGCTATAAGGCGATTGTGCCCCTTGGAGAAGCACTGAAGCAAGTAGTGCTCGAAAGTGATATTCTGTTTACTGATGATACCCTTACTCCCCTTCAAGCCAAGGGTCATGGCAAGGTAAAGAAGGGACGGCTTTGGGTGTATGTGAGAGGGGGGCCTGGTCCCCCTCTGGCAGTATATGATTTTTCCCCTGATAGGAGCAAAAGACGCCCACTTGATTTTCTCGAAAACTACCGTGGCTATGTTCATGCAGATGCCTACAGTGGATACGATGAGCTATTCCAGAGAGAAGGGGTCATTGAAGTAGGCTGCTGGGTGCATGCCAGGCGGAAGTTTGATGAAGCGGTGTCTTCCCTGCCTGACGGCAGGCAGGGAGGCCTCGGGAGGCTACGGAGATCTTGGGCCGTATCGGACAACTGTACAAGGTGGAGTCAGCATGTAAAGACATGGGGCCGCAGCAGCGGTGTGTTTACAGAAATACCCATGCCAGAGCTATCATTGATCGGTTATTCAAAAGGCTTGAAGAACTGATACCTGAAACCACTCCTTCTGAACCATTGAGAAAGGCAATCAACTACGCACTAAACCAGAGAGAGGCGCTGTACCGGTATCTGGATAATGGGTGGTTGAAGCCTGATAACAATACGGCGGAGAATGCCATAAGGCCACTTGCCCTGGGAAGGAAAAACTGGTTATTTGCAGGCAGTGAGAGGGGTGGAAAGGCTGCTGCCCTTTATTACTCTTTGATTGAATCATGTAAGGCCTGTGATGTTAATCCCTGGGAGTATCTCAACGATGTGCTTCGTCGAATCATGTCTTATCCTATCAACAGGTTGAGGGAGCTTCTGCCAGATCAGTGGAAGCCAATGGCAAAGGATGGCAGTGGGCTTCTCATTACTTCTCCCTGAACAATCAGACCAGATAGCCTAAGAGCTCAGGGCCCATAGCAAAAACCCAACTTACATTTTCCGCCAAGATACTGTAATATACCGACCCAATGAACAGATAAAAGATGGGTACCTCAGACGCTTACGCTATGATCCGAGAAACCCGGATCAAAGATTGGCATCAAGACCTGGTGAATGGCTTGCTGGATCAGCCGGTCAAGCACCGTGGGAATGCCAAGCGGACGGGTTCCACCCGTCGCTTTGGGGATCTCCACACGCCGCACCGGCGAGGGCTGGTAAATGCCTGCCAAAAGCGATTCACGGATATTGTCCCAGTGTTTACGGGCGAACTCGGGAAAGTCCTCGATTGACATGTTGTCAATACCTGGGGCTCCTTTATTTGCTTTCACCCGTTTCCATGCTTTAAGCATGTTTTCCCTGGACAGTATCCGTTCCAGCAGGTGGTCATTTGGGTGGAACGTTTCCATGACG
>JALVSJ010000174.1 GCA_027024445.1 Desulfobacterales bacterium | reverse complement strand
GCATAATTCATCCCGAGGACACCCACTGTCAGGACGAACATTGAAGGGCTCATCAATGGTGAACTAATCCAGAAGGCCATAACCGGCCCTAGAGGCACCCCACTTGCCAGCATTGCCGCAATGAATGGGATGACGCCGCAGGAGCACAAGGGAACACTGGCTCCGACGATGGCGGCACCGGCAATGGCGATCTTTTCCCTTCGATCAAATACGCCTTTTATACGCTCAGCAAGGCCTGAAACCGTCACCCACGCAGACAGAACCACGCTCAATATGAAATAAGGAAGGATAGACCATGCGCTCTTGCCAACAAAAGCGAGGTTCAATAGCACGTGATGCCAGAATACCTCCGCTCTTAGTCCGGGAAAGATGCCAGAGCCAAGAATCAGAATTGCCAGCCCCACAATGCCGACACTCCCCCACACCCACAGAGCCTTGTATCTCTTTGTGAGCGATGACGCTCCTGGCACAGTTTCATTCGAAGCCCCTGCGCAGCAAGATTCCCCAGACAGGTTCAGAACCGGTAGGGCCTGCCCGGTGCCTGGCCCTGAGGGCGCGGCGCAGCAACCTTCCGTTTCCAAGCCCCTGTAACTTTCTTCCTCTCCTTTGAGTCCATCATTCATCTCTAACTTCCCTCCTGAGCAAGAATAAACTGTAGTCCACAAATGCCAAACTAGGTCTGAAAAGAGATCCTCATGATCTCCTGCTTTGTCCTGCGAGGAAGTTTCGATACTTGTAGTAACATCGAACTATAAATACCCAAAAAACATCGCTGTGCAGTAACAAGCGATGCATTAGTTACACCGGGATACGCCAGTGCAACATTCCGATTGCAGAAATTCGATCAGTTCGTCCAAGGCCGCATATTGGGCCGTGCAATAGAGGGTCCTGCTGACGCGGTTCTGTTGAATAAGCCCTGCCGACATGAGTCGGGATATGTGATGAGACAAGGTGGATCCGGGAATGCCAAGCGCCCTCTGAATTTGGCCCACCGGAACCCCTTCCGGACCCGCCTTTACCAGATACCGAAAAATTGCCAGTCTGGTGGTATTCCCCAATTCACGTAATCGCTTTGCCGCATCCTCGTGTTCCATGCGTTTATCATAAATACAAAGCTCGTTTCGTGTCAACTATATTTTTAGAATTATGGAAATATGTGAGGATAAAAATATGGCCCATAAGAACGAAGTGCAAGATCACTGAAATCCAGAAGACGATGAGAAGCCCTCGATAATTAGAATCTCGTCCCAACTCAAATTCGAGCTTACGCCGCAGGGCCAAAAAAAATGCTCCGATTCGGGAACAATCCCCAAACAGCTCTTCTCTTGACACAGGATACGATATGATAATAAGATAAGATCATAATTGTTTATCCTATTCATTCGGGTGTTTAAAATGAGGACGGTATTGAGCGAAAGGGGCCAGGTGGTAATCCCTAAGGACATAAGGGACGCGCTTGGATTGAGAAAGGGGACCATTCTTGAAGTAACTGCTGAGAATAAGAAAGTCATTCTCAAACCTTTGGGTACCAGCATAAAGGTCAAAGACTGGCAAGAGCTGAAAGGATTGCTTAGAGGAAAGTACGCAAGCGAGTGCTTCCTTGAAGAGCGAAAAAAGGATCGGAAGCTGGAGCAGTGGAAGTAGTTGTCCTTGACACTTACGGATTGATAAAGTGGCTCACGGGAGAGCCTCTCCATGAGATAGTTGACAAGTATCTCAAAACAGGTGAAGTTTTTATGAGTGCTATCAATTTTGGAGAGACCTATTCCCGCTTAATCAAGGATGGGTTTAGAGATGAAGCCGAGAGTCTGTGGGTGAATAAAGACCTTTTCCCTATAAAGTACATAAATCCCAACTGGCGACGAATAAGACACGCTGCAGAGGTCAAGTCGAGA
>JALVSJ010000173.1:910-1898 GCA_027024445.1 Desulfobacterales bacterium | reverse complement strand
AAATTTGAACATGGAGCAAATCTCCGCCATAATTGAACGGGGAGGAATCATTGGTATTAGCCTTAATCCTGAAATGCTTGGCAGCCAGATGAACGTGGGAGTGGAAACGGTTTTTGCTCATGTTGATACCATAGTCCAAAGATTTGGCCCTTCCTCTTTGGGCATAGGCTCAGACCTTGGAGGGTTTGACCGCGCACCCGAGGAGCTCTCGGGCCCTGAGGCCCTGATCCGGCTCGAGGACTTGATGGAAAGGCATGGCTACGGTCAACAGGCCATAGGAGCAATCATGGGGGGCAACTGGTTGCAGTTCCTTGAGCTGAACATGTAGGGTCGATAATACTATGAGCCAGTGTTCTCACCACTTTCCCCCACTCCGTTTAGGCCCACTGCTGTTGGAACATTGGTTAGTGCTGGCCCCGATGGCTGGGATCACCAATCTCCCCTTCCGCCTCATGGTAAAGACACAGGGCCCCGCACTGGTATGCACCGAGATGGTCAGTGCCAAGGGGCTTTCTCTGAACCAGGAGAGGACCCTTTCATACTTAAAATCAGACCCAAAGGAAAGGCCTCTGGCCGTCCAGATATTTGGCTCTGAGGCCCGCTCCATGGCCGCCGCAGCCGAGATCGTCCATCGACGCGGCGCTGAGGTGCTTGATATTAACCTGGGGTGTCCTGTAAAAAAGGTGGTTAAGAGCGGTGCAGGTGCTGCCCTTATGCTTGAACCGACTGTGCTACGTGCCATCATAAAGCAAGTAAGAAAGGCCTGGCCTGGCCCCCTTACAGCGAAGATTCGCGCCGGGTGGAAGCCAGGGCGCCTTCTGGCAGTGGACGTGGCTAAGCTATTGGAAGACCACGGCGTGGATGCAGTAACTGTGCACGGTCGATATGCATCTCAGGGACTGTCCGGGAAATCTGATTGGTCTATTATCTCCAAGGTTAAAAAGGCTGTTCAGATCCCAGTTATCGGAAATGGCGATGTATTTAGGCC
>JALVSJ010000173.1:0-900 GCA_027024445.1 Desulfobacterales bacterium | reverse complement strand
ATTTAGGCCTGAGGATGCTATCAGGATGAGGGAGATGACCGAATGCGATGGGGTAATGATTGGACGGGGGGCAATAGGAAACCCCTGGATTTTCAGGCAGATAAGAGAAGTTGAGGCTGGAACCCTCCCGCCAACAGTCCCGACCATCCAAGAAAGAAAGGATTTTATTAGGAAGCATTTTGAACTTCTGTGCCACTTTGTAGGACACGAAGGCGCTGCTCGCATGATGCGAGGACTTCTTTTCTGGTACACTAAAGGGCTGCCAATGTGCAGTAAATTCCGAGGGTCAATAGGCCGGATAAAAGATCTTGCCAGCCTTAATCAAGCAATGGAGACCTATTTCTCGGCCCTTGAGGAGAGAGAGGATAGATGAAGGTGAAATTGGCCAAATCAGCCGGATTTTGCATGGGAGTTCGAAGGGCCATGGAAATAGTGCTCTCCGAGGCCAATAAGAACAAATCCTCAGAGCTCTATACATTAGGCCCTTTGATTCACAACAGGCAGGTCCTGGAACTCCTGCACTCCAAAGGCGTCAAAGTCCTTGAAGATGCCCGGGCCGGGACTGGGGCCAAGGTAGTAATAAGGGCCCATGGAATTCCTCCTCAGGTCCGCAGTCAGTTGCGCAGTATCAAGGCGGATGTGATTGACGCCACCTGCCCAAAGGTAGCACGTGTCCAGGGGATCATAAAATATTATACAAAAAAGGGCTACACCGGCATTATTGTCGGCGACCCCGATCACCCCGAGGTCATAGGACTCAAAGGCTACGGTGGAGAAAAGGCCTGGGTCATCTCAGAAGAATCGGAACTCCCCTCCCTTCCGATCGATCATGACAGGGTGTTCGTAGTGGCGCAGACCACTCAAAATGCCAAACGATACGAGGAAATCGTAAAGAAGATC
>JALVSJ010000172.1 GCA_027024445.1 Desulfobacterales bacterium | reverse complement strand
TAAAGCCCGAGTACCAGGAATATTCACTCGATGAGGCCAACAAGGCCCTCATGGAACTCAAAGAGCGCAAAATCCGTGGAGCAAAAGTGCTAAGAATAAGTTCTTAGGGCAGAGGAAGGTCCTACCGCACAAAGTCCAAGATTCCCATGGCTGATAGTATAATTTTGGCAACCGCTCGGGAATTCAATGCGACCATCTGGACTTAAGACTCACATTTTGAACATCAGAAGTCGGTCAAATTTTATCCTAAAGACTAGTGTAAGGCCCTATTTCCCCCGCACCGCCTCTATAAGCCTGCTATTTACTAAACGAGCTGCTGTCTAGCACACCATAAGGTGTGAAACTTGTTTTGATAGTGAGCAGGATCCCCAATACAACCGTAATTGCTGTCCCGGTGAAGATGGCCACCATGATGGCCATCTGATACTTTATGGCAGTGACAGGATTTGTGCCGCCAAGGATGACCCCTGTCATCATCCCAGGCAAGGCAACCAAGCCGATTGTAGCCATTGTAGCCACTGTGGGCATAAGCGCTGCTTCACATGCGTCCCGGAGATAGGGCAGGATCGCCTCTTTGATCCTGGCCCCCTGAGAAAGGGTGAGTAAATAGACGTTTTCGCCTTTTTGAAGAGACTCATAGAAGTGCTTGATTCCTATGATGTCCGCTCTCAAGCAGTTGCCCAGTATCATACCTCCTATGGGGATTACATATTGGGCTTCCATCAGGCCCGGACGCTTGAGAAGGGGCCCCACAAATACCAATAAGGGAACCGCAGTCCCTCCTACCAGGGCCACAAATAGGGGCAGGACAAACCGGGTAAGTTTGAGTCCGCAGCCCCTTATAATGGAAAGATCCGCTACCGTGACCATCACCACCAGCCACAGGGAATTAAGCCACGGGCTGTTGATCCTGAATACCACCTGAAGATACAACCCAACAAAAGCGAGCTGCAAGGTCATTCGCAGGATGGCGATAAGAGTCTTTCCCACCATTGGTACCCGGAGCCACAACATTGCCCCGAGGGGAATGATGAGGAGCGAATAATAAATCGCCAATCCTGCTACGCTTATATCGACTGCCCCCACTGCCTGCTCCTCAATTGAGGGTAACTATCCTGTCAGCTATTGAGATCACTCTCGGATCATGGGAAACAACAAGTACTGTTAGGTTATTTCTGGTGCTCAAGAACTCTGCCAGTTTTTTCTTGCTCATATCATCCAGTGCCGAGGTTGGCTCGTCCATTGACAATATTGGTCTTTCAAGGAGAAGCGCGGATATTATGGCAATACGCTGTTTCTCTCCACCGGATAGTACCTGAACATCTTTGTCCAGGAGATCCAAGGGAAGAAGCAGCAAGCGGAACAGTTCGGGTATTTTGTCGAGGTTGTGCTTTACATCCCTGTTAACCTTGAACGTGAAAGGTCGTTCAAGCCAGGCACGCACAGTTCCGTTTCCAAGTTCTGGTTCTTGGGGTACGTAGCCGATCAATGTACGCAGGTCCCAGATTGAATTGGCATCAACCTGCTGACCCATTATACGGATAGATCCCTTTGCTGGTACCACAAAACCGAGGATGGAACGAAGTATGGTGGTTTTCCCCCTTCCTGAAGGCCCCTTTATTGCCACTTTTTCACCTTGGTAGACCGTTAAGGAAAAACCATCCAGCACCACCTTTGCGTCGAACGTGAAAGTGGCCTCCCTCACCTCGATACACGGCCTTCCCTGGCCCTCGAGTGTGGCACTTGAGATCCTTGTATCCTCGTTTCTCCTTCCTTCAGCCTGTCTTCCCATCAATTTCCTGCCAAAGCTCTTTCAGTCTATGGGTCACGTGTTTCAGGACCTCTGCGCCCTTTTCCGTGAGATAATATTCCTTCCTGGCCTTGGGCCCCGCATCAGGGTCA
>JALVSJ010000171.1 GCA_027024445.1 Desulfobacterales bacterium | reverse complement strand
TACAAGGAACTTGCGAGGAAGAAAGATGATGCAAGAGATGTGGAGCAGGATGCCATCACACCTGATGATCAAGAGAAGCATTATGGATAACTTTAGGCCCAAGGCACTGGGCGGCAGGCCTTAGGCGCCGGGATAGGTTACTCGGTTATCCCTCCCCTGGCGGGAGGGACTTAAGGGAGGGGGAAAACAACGACATGTTCAAGACCAGGATAACAGAATTGCTTGGAATTGAGTATCCCATCATTGGCGGGACAATGATGCATCTTTCCAGGTCTAACTTCGTTGCGGCCATCTCTGATGCAGGATGTCTGGGTATACTCGCATCGGCCAATTACATGGACAAGGAATCCTTCAGGAGCGCTATAAGAAAGATCCGTGAGAAAACTGACAGGCCATTTGCCGTCAACCTCAACATGTTTCCGGCACGAAAGAGGTTGGACAATAATGTATACATAGATGTAATTATTGAAGAGGGTGTGCCAATTGTCCAGACCTCCGGTCACAAGGCGCCTGAGGAATATGTGGATCGGCTGAAGTCGGCCGGAATAACCCTTATCCACAAGTGCGTTGGCGTGCGTTATGCCAAGAAGGCCGAGAGCCTCGGGGTAGATGCCGTTACTGTTGTGGGATATGAGAATGGCGGTGCCACCGGTGTTCTTGATGTTACTACCCTGTGTTTGGTCCCTAGGGTCGTGGACAACATCTCAGTTCCGGTCATTGCAGGAGGAGGTGTTGCAGACGGCAGGGGCCTCATGGCCGTGCTTTCTCTGGGTGCTGAAGGCGTGATCATGGGCACGCGTCTTCTGGCAGCCCAAGAATGTCCTTTACATCATAACGTAAAACAGAAATTATTGGAGGCAAGTGAGTTAGACACCATGCTGGTGCTCAGGAGCGTGGGCAACACCCACAGGGTCTGGAAAAATAGAGCCGCTCAAATAACGGCAGAGATGGAGCAAAAGGGCGCAACCCTTCAGGAACTTTTTAAAGTGATATCAGGCGACCAGGCGAAAAAAATGTATTTCGAAGGCGATCCAGACGCAGGCCTGCTCGCCTGCGGACAGGGCGTTGGGCTAATTAAGGAAATAAAGCCCGTAAAAGAAATAGTTTCCAAAATCCTCGAGGAGGCGACAGATACGCTTCAGAGGTTGAACCGGCTCCGCAATTAATTGATTGACCTATCAATCATCCAATAATATAGTAGCGCCAAGTAAAGCAATGTTTTATAGCTGCTTCAAGCACTTCCCAAATCGGAGCAGATTTAGTTGCAGGCACGTAACCCTTTTCCCCTTAACCCTTATCACAAGGAGGTTGCCATGAGAAAAAGTGTGCTTTTGGTAGGAGCGTTGGTGGCATTGGTATTGGTGTTTACTTGGAGCCAGCAGGCCCAGGCTAAGGTTCCAGGTTTAACCGATAAGGAGGTCGTGGTAGGTTGGACCACACCGCTTTCCGGCCCTGCTGCTCTCTGGGGGGTAACTGCGTTAGGTGGAAAAGCTTATGCCGACTACATCAATTCCAAGGGCGGGATCTATGGAAGGAAAATCAAAGTAATTTTAAAAGATGACGGCTACAATCCAACGAGAGCACTATCCAATCTCCAGGAGATGAAGGGGAAGGTCTTTGCAGTTTGCGGTTTACTGGGAACAGCCATCTGCCATGCCGCAAAAGACTTTTTCTACGAGAACAAGATCCCGCTTATTACCGCTTATGGAAATGTGCGCATTTGGGCCAAGATGCCTAAAGAACGTTTGCACTATGTATTTATTTCATACCCCGATTACGAGGACGAAGCTCATTACCTTACAGGTTATGGAATTAAGAAACTTGGTTCCAGAAAAATCGCGTTGTTCTATCAGAATGACGATTATGGAAAGATGGCTATGGTGGGTGTGAAGAGGGCTATAG
>JALVSJ010000170.1 GCA_027024445.1 Desulfobacterales bacterium | reverse complement strand
TGAGGCTTTTCAAGTCAAATGAGTGCTATGTATTTGGAGGGATGAGAATGGGAGTTGATAAAACAAAAAAGCTAAACTACAAAATTGTAGATTATTTTTTCATGAATAACGTTTTTGTAGTTGGGCTGATAAGGGTGGGAGTGTGGTAAGGGGTTTAATTTGCGGGCAATTTCAAGTGATATAGGGTTTGGCACCATGCTTGCTTCAGTGCGTTTAGTGACCTAGTCTGAAGCTCCTTTTCAGCCCGCATCTGACTCGTCTCTGGTGAGGCGGTCCTCCCCGCCTGCCTGCCCGACGCAGGCGGGCGCGGGAATGAGAGGTGAAGGAAATTTGGTGGGTGGTATAGCCGCCCTGCAGACAGGCGTTCCCCTGCTATTGTCAAGAACCGACTTTGGACACGTTCGGAGAACTATTAATTTTTTGGTCTGATTGATGATGGACAGCCCACTTGAAGAACTAAAGAAGGCGCGAAAAGAACTTTTTGATGCCTTCGTGAAGGGCAAGGTTACCGAATCCTTTCAGGCGGACTATGCCGAAATAGCGGATCAGTACCTCCGTAGATCCCTGCAGGAGTCGTCTGTGGGACAGAAGCTGTTCCATCGAGGGATCCCGTTTGCGTTCGTGGCAGTGGGCGGATACGGGCGTAAGGAACTCTGTGCAGCATCTGATATAGACGTGATAGTCCTGTTCAAGCGCACCATCCCCTCTGAAGCAAAGGCCCTCATGCGCGAAACGCTGTGGCCCCTGTGGGATGCAGGCCTGGATGTGGGTTACGGCACCCGCACGATCAAGGATTGTGTGGCCCTTTCAAAGAATGACTTCTCTGTCTTGACCTCATTGTTGGATGCACGGCTTGTGTGCGGTGACTCTCCCCTGTACCTGGAACTCCTGGCGCAGCTTAGATCCAAGGCTCTCGGGAAGAGGAAAAGAGCCTCGTTTCGACGGTGGATACAGGACGCTGTGCCATTGCGAATGAAGTTATATGGGGATGCTAGCTATTTGCTGGAGCCCAACTTGAAGGAGGGTATAGGGGGGCTGCGGGATTATCACAGCATCCTATGGGCCTCCAAGGTGTATTTAGGGCTCGTGGAGCCGAGGGACCTGGAATACCACGGACTGCTGTCGCACAGGGAATTTCTTGAGTTGCAGAGATGCCTGTCCCTGATATGGACGGTGAGGAATCGCCTTCATCTAATGTCCGGCCGCAAGAACGACCGTCTCATAATCGAATACCAGGAGCAGATTGCCAGAGGCCTGGGCTACAAGAACGCTGATGGCCTAAAGGCCGTCGAAGTTTTCCTTGGTGAGCTGCATGCCTCAATGGGGGCCATCAAGTCCATAAGCTCTTCTTTCTTTACTACCCATCTGAAAGAGACCAAAACCAGGAAAAAGAGGGAGAAGCTGGCCGAAGGAATAGTGGTGATTAACAATGAACTGAATTTTGTCTCCCCTGAGTACATCATTTCAAACCCAAAGGCTTTGATGGAAATATTCCGCATGTGCGCTACCAGGAGGCTACCACTTTCGGCTGAGGCGCGGCGATTGGTGCAGGAGTTTATCTATCTGGTTGACGAGAGGTATCGCGCATCGGAGGAGTACGCGCAGAGTTTCCTGTCAATCTTAAAGGCTCATGGGGCATACGAGGCCCTGGAGGAGATGCAGGTGACCGGGATGCTCGGAGCGTATATACCTGAATTCAAGAAAGTCCAGGACCGGGTCCAGTTCGATACATACCACATTTATCCGGTAGGAAGACACCTGCTCGAGACCGTAAAAACAATAAAAGAGATTCGCAAGCAGGGAGAAGTCATCCTTGCAACGGTTTTCTCTGAAATTAAGAACACGGATGCCCTTCTTTTGGCTGCGCTGTTGCATGATATCGGGAAGGTAGGCAAGGGCCATT
>JALVSJ010000169.1 GCA_027024445.1 Desulfobacterales bacterium | reverse complement strand
GCAGGGTCCAGGAGAAGATAGGGGAGTCAGCAAGTAACTGGTGCTATATTCACCACGGAAAGAGCTGAATGCGGAAAGGAGCAAGACATGTTACGAGAAATGAAGATGCCAGGAAGCCGGTATGTCTTTGCCTTGATAGTGAGTACCTTGTTTATCTTGGCCAGCGTGGGAGCTTCCCAAGGCGGGTGGTGGGATAAGGGCAAAGATTTGCTCCAGAAGTTTGGAGTCGAGACTGGTAAGAAAGGGCTCAGTACCGACGAGATAGCGGCTGGTCTCAAGGAAGCCCTGCGTGTGGGTACCGAGAGGGTTGTGGCGCGGCTGGGGACTTCCGGTGGCTTCAATAATGATCCGCTGGTGCATATACCCCTTCCCGAGAAACTCAAGACGGTTCAATCAACTCTCAAAAAGCTAGGCATGTCTTATATGCTGGATGACCTGGAATCAGAACTGAATCGGGCAGCCGAACTGGCCACGCCGAAGGCCAAGGCCCTTTTCTGGGATGCGATTAAGAAGATGACCCTCAAAGACGTACAATCCATTTACAAGGGGCCGGATGATGCGGCCACGCGGTACTTTCAGGAAAAGATGTCACTGCCCCTTTCAAAGGAAATGAGGCCCATCGTGGACCAGAGCCTCTCAAGAGTGGGGGCCGTGAACACGTTCAACAGGATAATGGATAAGTACCGATCCCTTCCGTTTGTTCCAAAGGTCAATGCTGATCTCACGGGATACGTGGTGGACAAGGGCATCAAGGGTATATTCTACTACTTGGCGCAAGAGGAAAAGGCCATACGGAAAGATCCTGTGAAGCGGACCACGGAGCTTCTGAAAAAGGTCTTCGGTGCTAAATAGAGTGGGCAGGGTCCCCGGCACCTTTACATGGGTACAAAGCTGTTTGCAGCCCAGTAATCGTCCTTTAGTGCCTCGAGCTCCCTGGCAAATGCCTCATAATGGCCTTGCTCCCACCGGGCGAGTTGCTCATAGAATGCCCGGGCTTCCTCACTTTTTGCCTTTTGGGCCATTTCTTTGTAAAAGGCCACGGCATCCTGTTCCAGCTTCATACCTATGCTCAGGACACTCACCTCAAAGTGCACATCTTTAATGCGAGACCTGATTTCATCGCTAAATATGGGGCTGGACTGCTTCGGCGTTTCCTCCTTCTCAAGGGCCTCTTTGAAGTCATAGTCTCCCTTTTCCAGAATGCTGCTGTATTGCTTCCTCAGATAGTTGAAATGGCCCATCTCCTCACGCGCCATGGCCTCAAGGGTCTTTTTTGCCTGGGGGTCAGAGACATTCTGAGCGGCGTTTTTATAAAACTGATAGCCTGTAAGTTCGGCCTCTATGGCCTTCTTCAGTCCTTCTAAGATTTCATCCTTCTGCATTGTCTTCTCCTGCTATTTCTGTTCCTGTTGTTTCTGCATTTGCTTGAGAAATTCCTGGGCTGCTTTCTTTGCCTCTTCTGGGGTGAGGTCTTTGAACTGCTTGCCCATTTCCCTCTGGTACTTTTCCACCCTGCTTTTCGCTCTCCTGGCTGCAAACTCAGAGGTAAGACCCATTATGGCTAATATGACAAATATGATTCCAAAGACAATCCATGCCTTCTTGCGGTCGATATTATGCACTTCTGAGCTTGCTATAACTATGAGATAGGTCATCCATAATAACCCGATTATCCCTCCAATGTAAGGGATCACATTTATAATGGTGGTGATGGGAGTAATGGCGCTCACATAGGCGCCGCAGCGGTATGCGGTTTCGTACGATTCCTGGGAGCCCAGGATTTTCCAGATGATGAACAGGATCAGGGCCCCTATGAAGCCGAATAAGGGGCTGAATATGGGCATGAGTATGATATACAGGATTGCGCTGCCGACTGAGTGTGCGTATCCCAGCTCGAAAATGGCT
>JALVSJ010000168.1 GCA_027024445.1 Desulfobacterales bacterium | reverse complement strand
GAAGCATACCGATCATGGACAGAGGTATCCTCCTTGCAGCCGCAGCGAACATAAGAAGAGGCGTTGCCGTAACTGCTCCGCCCAGGGCCAACAGAATACTCAATGAAAGGTTGTGGCCAAAGGTGCCTGTTCCCTGTCTTTCCAACAAAAACAAATAGATCATGGCGGGCAGAAAGAGAATCAGCATCTCAAGAGCTTGCCCTTCAATGGCCTCCAATGAAGCCCCTTTTTTGATCAGCCCATAGGTGCCAAAAGAAAAGGCCAGGACCAACCCAATCCAGGGAAGTGAGCCATAGCGAACAGTGAGGTATAGCACCCCCGTCGCTGCAAGTCCTATCGCCACCCATTGCCATATTCGCAAACGCTCCCTGAAGAAGATAACCCCCAACAACACACTTACCAATGGGTTGATGAAGTAGCCAAGACTTGCATCTACCACGAACCCCGCATTCACTGCCCAGACAAATGCCGTCCAATTGACAGCAAGAAGCACTGCGCCCACCGTGTAAATAAGGATAATCCTTTTGGACCCGAAGGCCTCCTTCAGTTTTGTCAGCCGTCCGGAGGCCATTAGAATAATCACTATAAAAACTAAGGACCACGCAATCCTGTGGGCGATAATTTCAATGGATGGCACTTGGGCCAGCTGTTTCCAATAAATAGGAAACAGGCCCCATAATACGTATGCACCAATGGCTAGGAAGACTCCACGTCTCATTTCTGATTACCTTTTTCTAACAAACAAAGTTCCAAAGCATAATGGTGGGAGAGACTAAAAGCAAGGGGCTTTGTCACTCCTGATCTCCAACCCAGTCCTGTGAAATAAGTGATATGAATGGGATCATCTTAAAACATTGAGATTGCGCCTATGCTTTACTTTGCCAGATTCATGCATAACTTATATTAAAATCAGATCTAAGGTGTTGATGTCTTTTTGAAAAGAGAGCCAGATGAGGTCCAGGAGGGAATCTTTCCTTGTTATGGCGGGCTTGATCACGATCTTTTTTGTCAGCTCATGCGTGACCTTTAAGAGTGCGGGAGTCTTCACGGCTCCGGGCCCGGGGAATAAGTTAATTTCCCTAAGCGAGCTTGAAGCCCGGCCGAGTAAATACCATATCTATTATGTTGGTCTTTCTTGGGATATGCCCACGGCTTTGCTGTTTGACCCAAAAGGGGATGACAGGAAAATTATTGGACAGTCCTGGGTCAAGGTACAAGAGGGCCACGATCTTCATAGGATGATTAATTTTGTCAAAAGTTTTACAAACTTCGATCCAAGGCTTTATGCTATCATAGGCCCCGGAGGCCAAGTGTTTGGCTATATTCTAGCTCCCACTTTTGCCATACAAACTAGGATTGTGGATGAAAAAACCATTATATCTAAAATCGAGTCTCCGTTGTATTTGGATGACGGCCATTTTTTTACCAGTATAATTACCAATTAATGCCACAGCACAACTGGATTCTAGACTCAATGCATTCATCCCCCTCAATAGAATCACCGCCTTGGATTAAAAAACATTGACAATAGACTCCCACATGTGAGTCAATGACAATTCGAAATGATTTTTATAGTTTTTGAACATCTATTTTTAACCAAAAAAGAAGTCGCATGTGGAGCAGATACATAATAGTTTCGATGTTGATACTAAGCTGTCTGGGGTATGGCTCCCTAGCAGCAGAGCAAAACCATAAAACCTTTAAGGTAGTTAAAGTAATTGAAGGTGATCTGATCAAGGTATTAAGCAATAGAGGAGAACTCCTGGTACGTCTGGTGGGTATTGATGCACCAGAGGTGTGGAAACAGGATCCCCGAGAATCTCAACCCTTTGCCTTAAGGGCAAGAGATTACCTTGCTAATTTGATTGAAAATAAGCTAATTAAAATTAGGGCTTGTGGAATAAAAACGGGAAAATATGTTGCCGGTGAGGTCTTCCTCGGCAAGAAAGATATAAACCTGGAGATGGTGAAAGAAGGCTATGCGGAAGTCTTGAAGGTCTGCATTCCCTCTGGTCTGAATCTATCTGCCTTTGAAAGGGCCGAGGCCGAGGCTCGGAGGGCCAAGAAAGGCATCTGGAGCCTTGGGGACAAATATGTGAGCCCTGCCACCTGGCGTAAAAGGCGAAATGCTAAGTCTATCTGTTCGATACTACTCTATGGCATATTGCAGCAGGGAGTTGGCAAGAAGTAAAGACCTCTCCTGCCCGTCCGTTCCACTAAAATCCCGTTAGCTTTCAATAGGATAGAAAACGCGTCCCCTATGCGGGGGGGGGGTATTGCTTTTTGTTCATTATGTTTTAATTTGTGTAAATGGAGGTGGTGAAAGATGGCAACAATTTACAGCAATGATATTGAAAATCTAATACCAAAATCCACCAGGGACAAAGAAGGCCTTGAGCTGATTACTTGTAAACGTCAGCCTGGCAATCTTCGTATAACTAAATATGCGTGTGCGCTTCGTTACAGGAAATCACTTCGAATGGAAGAAGAGATTCCCGACGATGAGTTTGGGATGATAATAAAGCACGGACTTGAAAGGTGTAGAGATTGCCCAAGGGGAAAGCGTTATGCAGAGGTTTTACTGGCACAAGACGCATCGGGTCGTCGCACCGGGAGGAGACGTCGTGGCCGCCCTCCAGTACGATCCGTAGCTTCTGGTATGAAAACACACTTCCCTAAAAAGGCACAGGCGAAAAAGCAGGATCCAGCACCCACATCTGAAGGTTAATAAGGGAGGAGGGGACAATGTACAAAACGGGGATCCGTTACAATTTGAGGTTATTGTTTATTGTAGTAGCCTTTATATTTGCAGTTTTGGTTTCGGTTGCTTTTCTGCCACCCGGGGCGATTGGTAGAGACCAGGTTATAGACCTCAGCAAAGCCATTACTAAAGTGGCAAAAGAAAACATTCCTGCCGTGGTTCACATTGATGTTATCCAGCGACGGGAAGTGGTGAATCCCTTTTTCCCTTTCGAGAATGATCCTTTTTTTCGCTATTTTTTTGGCGGCCCACAGATGCCCCGAAAGTTTAAGCAGGAGTTGCGCGGTCTGGGAACGGGAATGATAATGGATAAGAAAGGTTACATCTTGACAAACAATCACGTGGTGGCTGGGGCAAGTGAAATAAAGGTTCTGTTGGCCAATGGCGAGCACTACCCTGCAAAATTGATAGGGACCGATCCCAAGACAGATCTGGCTGTTATCAAGATCTCAGCCGACAAACCCCTACCCCACGTCACGTTCGGTGACTCTGACAAGGTGGAGGTGGGCCAATGGGTGGTAGCCATAGGTCACCCAAGGGGCCTTGATCAAACTGTTACCCAGGGAATCATTAGTGCAAAGCACCGTCGTGGAATAATGGATCCCAGTAGTTACCAGGACTACCTTCAGACTGACGCGGCCATTAATCCGGGCAATAGCGGTGGTCCATTGCTTAACCTAAAGGGTGAGGTCATAGGCGTAAACGCTGCCATTGTAACCCAATCGGGAGGGTTTGAAGGGATAGGTTTTGCCATCCCAAGCAACATGGCACTTCATATAGCAAAGGAATTGATTGCCCACGGCAAGGTACGCAGGGGTTGGCTTGGCGTAAGTGTACAGGATCTGACACCCGAGTTGGCCGAGGCCTTTCATGTGAAAGAAAACAAGGGGGCATTAGTTGCCGATGTGGTAAAGAACGGTCCCGCCTATAAGGCCGGGATCAGGCGCGGAGACATCATAGTGTCATATGGCGGCAAAGCAGTCTCTGATGCAAGCACGCTACGTAACCTCGTCGCCCTAACCCGCGTAGGGAAAGAGGTTCCCGTAGAAATTATTCGCAAGGCCAAACACAAGACTCTTTCAGTAGTGGTAGGAAGCCTCGAGCAGGCCATGAAGATGAGGCTTTCATCGCTGAAGGAAAGGCTGGGGGTAGAAGTTAGACCTGCAACGGATAAAGACGTGGAAAGGTACGGCCTTGGGGCCAAGCAAGGAGTAGTGATCATATGGGTCGATCCTCGCGGACCTTTGGGAAAAGCAGGTTTTGAGGTTAACGACATGATTCTGGAGATTAACGGCAGATCAATTAGAGGTATTGATGATCTGGCCAGTGCTATAGATTCACTTCCCCACGGAAAGGTGGCAACTATATTGGCACTTGACCATAGGACGGGGAGAACAGGCTACATCCGTGTCGTGATAGGATAGGGTCTGCTCTGGCCCAATCTAAAAGCGAAGGGAGGTGAGCCCATGAAAAAGAATTGGCTGGTTTTGGTTGCTGCCGGAATGTTCCTAGCAGCATTGTTCCTGGCCAGTGGGCCAACCCTTGCTGACAAGGTGTATGTGATGACAGGAACATTGTCGGCAGTTGATCTAGACTGCAATACCGCCGTGGTAAGGGTGCCGCTCAGCGGAGGAAAAATCTTTGTAGTTGCCGGCACCCTTGCTCCAGACGTGGTACTGAAAAAAGGCGGTCTGAAAGCCCGGCTGGAGGATTTCCAGCCCGGTGAGAAAGTAACCGTGAGGTGGCGCTCGACCACCAAAGGTCATGAAATCCTTGCTCTGATAGCCAAATGAAATCAGTTGGAACTCTCCGCTGTCCCGCAACTTTCAGGGATCGGGGAGTTCCATACGCTATTTATCAGACCTGCCACGGCGGCACACTCCAGCCCAAAGGGGAGATAACCCCCATAGCCCAAGATTGGCATCTCAAAGACATGGAATCTATCAACAAACGGTATCGTATATTCCCATTTGGCGAGGCTCCAGTAATTCCACATTTCCCAGAACCATCCACATATCAAGGCTGCCAGGGCACTTGAGACAATCTCCCGCCAGTCCCCCTCCGACAGGCCGGAGAAGACGTGACTCTGTCCGGTCAAAATCTGAACCGAAACTATAATTACAAGCGGTGCTACCCAGAGCATGGAAAACAGCACATTGGGCAAAATACCTACTAGAAGCAAGGCGCCCGCCCCTGCCAGCAGGCAGCCCAGACCCAGCAGACGATTGGAAACAAGAGGAAATTTGGTCCAGGTCCTAAAGCCACGCTGAATCCATCTAAATTCTCTTACCAGCTCTCTCACGCTCATTACTGCTGGAAGAACCGTAGAGAATGATATGCTGGCATACAAAACATACGAGGATGCCGAATATCTTACTCCCATGTAGTGCCAGTTTTGGACAAATCTGTTGAGATATTCAAAAAACCACCAAAACACAGCACTCAAAGGAAAGAGGCACACCAAGAAACCCGGCCTATGAGTGATTAGCGACCTTCCTGTGCGGGAAAAACATAAGGCATTTGTAACAATGATGAAGCTGATCCATAGCGGGGTAAAGGTGTGGGCCTGAAACGCCGAAAACCAGGAAAAGCGGGTCCATGCCAGGGCCCAGAACGCAATGCCAGAGAAGACCCCGGCCCATCCCCACCAGGGGAAACGTCCTAGGGCAGGGCTCCCGCCGCCATTTCCTCTTGCTAAACGTGCTCCCCGGTATACAAAGGGGAAAAGGGCTCCTCCGATAATAACCACGTAGAGCAGGAAAACACCCCATGAAAAGGGCGAATGTTTGATAAACCGGGTCTGAGGGGGAAACTCAAAGTATCTGCCCACTGGCAGGCCTTCAAGGACAACACCCAAGAGTGGCAGACCAATCAATATAGGCACAGAAATGATTGTTGTGATCCAGGGCTTATTTCTCATGGTCCCAGATTGTCCTCAGACGATGCTCCCTTTCGCCCCAACCCTAGCAGCATGAGCAGCCGTGGCCATATTCGCTGATCTCGGCAAGCTCTTTCACCACTTCTCTCTGAGAAGCCTCTTCAACCTTTTCTATAACCACTTTCAAGACCCGTGATTCAAGTACCTTCAGGTCTGGCATGAACCACAAGAATACGTGCCCAAAGAATTGACCAGGGTTCTTGTCAAGCATATCCAGGTATACTACATCCCCGGGACCTTTCCCTGAAAGCTCCATTTCAAACGGGCTCAGGCCATCCGTGCCCAATCCAAATATAAAGGAAATTCTCTTGCAAACCTTCGAGGCATCGGCCGCATCCTTGCTGCTGCCGC
>JALVSJ010000167.1 GCA_027024445.1 Desulfobacterales bacterium | reverse complement strand
TATCCATAGTGCCCATAATTGTAATTTTTCTCATAATGATGTTTGTGTCGCGAAGAAGAGGAGGTTCATGGATCTTCTTCTTGCCCTTCTTTTTTGGAGGTGGCGGCTTTGGTGGACGGTACGGAGGCGGTGGAGGGTTCAGCAGTTTCGGTGGTGGCTTTGGCGGTTTCGGTGGTGGCATGAGCGGGGGCGGAGGCGCAGGAGGAAGTTTCTAAAGGAAAGGAGTTAGATATGGCAAAGGCACCAGAAGAGCCAAGAGAGATTTTTCCCGACATGGTTTCTGATTGCAAGGAGATATTTGGGGATGATCTTGTCAGCATAATACTTTATGGGAGTGCTGCAGAGGGATATTACAGGCCAGGGAAATCAGATATCAACTTCCTGATAGTGCTCACAGAGACAGGCATCGATAATCTGGATCGGGCCTTTGGGAAGATAGGAAGGTGGAGAAAGAAGAAGATCGCAACGCCCCTGTTTCTTACGGAGGAATACATCGGGAGCTCTGTGGACGTATATCCTATCGAATACCTGAACTTCCAACGTCACCATGAAGTCGTATACGGCAAGGATGTGCTTGATGGAATCGTCATAGATCCCAAGATGCTGCGTCTGCAATGCGAGAGGGAGATAAAAGGCAAGCTCCTTTTGCTAAGGAAGGTGTACTTGGAGACAGAAGGCAAGGCCCGCGCGTTGCGGGAGCTCATCAGCTTATCGCTGCCAACATTCCTTGCCATATTTGAGGCACTCAGGTACCTGAGGGGCAGGGAAGACCCGGCCGATCGAAGGCAGAAGATCAAGGAGGTATGCGGGGAGTTTGGCCTGGATCGAGATGTATTCGGTACGTTATTGGATCTCAAAGAGGATAAGGTCCGGCTGAAGGATGATGAGCTTGGAGAATTGTTCAAGAAATATCTGACACAGGTGAGAGAGCTGGCTATAAAAGTTGACAGGATGGAGGTCTAAGATGGGAAGGGGACAGAAGGCTATTCTTACAATAGTGGTTATCGTTGTCGTACTCATATTGATTCCGTTTCTCTATGTAAAGAGCACTTATAACACACTGGTGAAAATGGACGAGCAGGTAAAGGCAGCCTGGGCACAGGTGGAAAACCAGCTTCAGCGACGCTACGACCTTATCCCCAACTATGTGGAGACGGTCAAGGGATATGCGAAACATGAAAAAGAGGTGTTCATCAAGGTGACAGAGGCCCGCTCCAAGGTGGCTGGAGCTACCAGCATCCCCGAAAAGATCAGGGCAAACAATGAATTGTCTGCCGCACTCTCTCGCTTGCTGGTGGTCGTGGAAAGATATCCGGAGCTCAAAGCCAATCAAAACTTCATTCGTTTGCAAGATGAGCTTGCAGGCACGGAGAACAGGATTGCGGTGGAGCGGCGTCGGTTCAATGAGGCCGTCCGCGCGTATAACACCAAGATTCGGTCGTTTCCCACTAATATCATAGCTTCAATGTTTGGTTTCAAGCCTGCCACATTCTTCCAGGTGCCAAAGGAGAAACAAGAGGCCCCAAAAGTAAAGTTTGACTAAAACGGTAAAATGACTCTCCCTCATCAATATCACAAATGGTCAAGTCTCACTCATATGCCCGCTGGCTGACCAACATTACGGCTGTTGTGCCGGTGGCGGCTGTAATCTTCTTCTTGGGCGCTGCTCTGCGTCAGGGAGACACGGGCTTCAGAGTAGACAAAACCGGCCATGGCCTTCTGATCACCAAAGTATTTTCCCCAATAAATCCTGTACAAGAGGGGGCCCGGATTATTGCTGTCAAAGGGGTGAGATACGGACAGGCTTTGGGCTATCTTTTTTCCCCTACTCCCAAGGACCCTCTCTTAACCATCACCGTAGAAGAAAAGGGAAACAGGTTTACTACGGTCGCACGCACCATTCCCTGGACCTTGCTGCACATTACCTCTCTTGCAGGGGCTCGGCTTGTCCTGATCTTTTTTCTTTTTATTCTTGCCGTGACGGTTCGTTTCAGAGCACCGGACAGCGTTCAATCCCGCCTCTTTTTCTTGATGGTTTGTGGTCTATGCACCTCAATGGCTGCGACCCTTGCCTCCTGTGTTGCAGTATTGGACCCCCTGATAATTTCAGCAAGTTTCCTGCTGCTCACCACATCGAACTGGTTTTCCTTCAGTGCTCTGCTGCATTTTGCCTGCAGGTTTCCCCGGGATCGTGACATTCTCAAGGAACGTAAATCGCTTGTTGGCTATATCTACCTAGTGCCGCCTGCAATTGTCTTGGCTATAGCCTTTTCTACGACTTCCTTATCTCCCGAGTTCTGGGTGCGCCTTCAACGGATAAGGAATATAATGCTGCCACTCATCATAATCCTTGTCTTTGCCAAAGAGTGGCACGATTACCACGGAATGGATGCTGATGAAAAAAAACGTTTCAGACCTCTGCTTTTGACCTTCTGGATCACCTTCGGGCCTTATATTTTCCTCTACCTGCTGCCAACGATATTTTTTGATCGCCCATATATATCATTTCACGTGGTCACAGTTTGTTTCCTGGCGTTACCTGTCGCGTATCTGTATAGCGTGGTTCGATACAGACTCTTTGACGCGGATAAGTTGCTTTCCAGATTTATCTCGTACGCAATTCTGGCAGGGATGGTATTGATCTTCTATTCTGTGTTTTTGATGGCGATAAAACGCTGGCTTTTCGGCACCGGCATGCTATCAGAAGAACTCTTCTTTGTTTTTCTTGTGGCAAGTGTACTCTCCTTTTATCCGATTCAAAGGCGTATGGAATTACTGGTAAGAAGAGTTTTTTTCCGGTATCGGCCCGTTCCAGCAGAAGTTATGCACCAGTTCAGTGACAAGATAACGGGGACGCTTTTTCTTTCAGATATTATAAGGGCCATAATCGATCGTCTACCTCAAGAGATAAATGTGGATCGAGCTGCTTTAATGCTTATCGGGGAAAAGCACTCAAGGCTCTTTCCAGAAGACCTCCGGTTCGGCTCCTCCCCGTGGGCATCCAGCGAACTTGTATCAAGTTTCAGAAGGGGTGAAGTGAAATATATGCAAACGGACAAACTGCCGGCAGACAGGGGCCTGCGCGAGGAATTGCGGGAAATAAGACGAGCGGGCTTCAGCCTTGTGTTTCCCATGCGCACTGCAACAGGAATAAAAGGGCTTTTATTTATCGGATTCAGAAAAGATGGCAGACGATTCTCTTCGGAAGACGTTCATCTTATAGGGGCTGTCGCTAATCAGGCAGCCATAGCAGTGGAGAATGCCACCAGGTACGAATCTTTGCTTCAGAGCAAACAGCAGCTTGAAAAGATGTTCAATGAAAGGGTACAGCAGGAAAAAATGGCTTTGGTGGGAGAGATGACATCCATGGTGGCCCATGAACTAAAAAATCCTCTGGGTATTATCCACAGTTCCGCCCAGTATCTTGTGGACGGCGAACGCCCCCCAGAGGTACAAAAAGAGATGCTGCGTTATGTGGTAGACGAGGTCAAACACCTCAATGCTTCCATTGAAAGCCTCCTTGGGATGGCTCGGCAGCCTCCTCCAAAGTTTGACCAGGTTGATCTTGCCAAATTTTTGCCGGAATTCATAGAATCCTGGATGCAGTCCAGCGAACATAATCCCCGGGTCACCATTACTTGCCATGTTGATCAGTACCTGGAGCCCATGTACGCTGATTTGCGGCAACTAAGGCAGGTCTTGTTTAACCTGATTCGCAACAGTGAAGAAATGATGCCCGAAGGAGGAGAGATTGGGCTAAAAGCAGAAACTCGTGGAGAAAAGATGTTAATCACAGTAAAGGATAATGGACCGGGGATTAAAGAGGAGGACAAGGCGCATCTTTTCAGTAGCTTCTTTACCACAAAAAAGGGCGGACTGGGCCTCGGATTGGTTGTATGCAACCAAATCATCAAGGCACACAACGGCACCCTTGAACTTGATAATCACCCCGAAGGGGGAGCCATAGCAACGATTGAATTGCCCCTGAAGCCCCTTGCGACATCTGGCTTACAGGAGCTTTAATGGTAATAAGAAAGAGGTGAACTGATATATGTTAGGAAAGGTCTTGTTAATCGAGGATGAGCAAAAGCTGAGGCGCGTGCTCCAGCTTGTGCTGGAAGAGGCCGGATTCCAGACAAAGTCTGCCCGAGAGGGCGGAGAAGGGATCACGCTATGGCGAAGCTGGGCCCCTGACGTGGTGATAACAGACCTCAGGATGCAACCAGTAGATGGCATGGAAGTCTTACGGTTCGGTACAGAATACTTTCCCGGGACTCCATGCATTATTTTGACGGCCTTTGGAACAGTTGCCACGGCCGTTGATGCCATGAAGCTTGGCGCCTATGACTTTCTCACCAAGCCGGTGGACCACAGCCAGTTGATCGAAGTGGTTCAGCAGGCTGTAGTTGAGAAAGGTAAGGCAAGCCAACACAGGTACGAGATGGTGGGTACATCACCACAGATGGAAGAAGTGCGCGCGGAAATAAAGTTGCTTGCATCAACAGACAGCGCCGTGTTGATCCAGGGAGAATCGGGTACGGGTAAAGAGTTGGCTGCGAGGGCCATACACGCAGCATCCTCAAGGCGCTCCGGACCGTTTGTGCGAATCAACTGCGCATCAATTCCCAGAGAGCTACTGGAAAGCGAGCTTTTCGGGCATAGAAAAGGGTCTTTTACTGGAGCAACGGAAAATCGTGAGGGGGTATTTGCTGCTGCAAACGGAGGGGTACTTTTTCTGGACGAAATCGGAGACCTACCGATGGAGCTACAACCAAAGCTTCTCCACGCAGTGGAAGAAAAGGAGATTACACCGGTGGGTGGCAGAGAGCCAAAGGCTATTTCAGTGAAGATTCTCTCGGCCACCAATCAAAACCTGGAGGAGATGGTGAGACAGGGGCGATTCCGAACGGATCTGTTTTATAGGCTTAATACAATGGTATTAAGGATGCCTCCCTTGCGAGAACGACGAGGAGATGTCGGGCTGCTGGCCAGACATTTTGCAGCGATTTTTGCTAATGAACTGGGATACGAGCCTCCGGAGATCAGCGACCAGGCACTAAAGATGTTAGAAGAATATCACTGGCCGGGCAATGTGAGGGAGTTAAGAAACGTGATGGAACGGGCTGTATTGTTGTCCAATGGCCGCGAGATGGGGGATTCTCACCTACCAGAGTCAATGCGCTTTGAAAAACGTGTTCAGGAAAAAGCAGGGGATTCCTCACTTGACCTTATTGCAAAAGAACAAGAGATGCTGCTCTCAGCCCTTGAACAATGCAATTGGAACCAGACAAAGGCAGCCAAGAAATTAAACATCACTCGAAGCGCACTGCGCTATAGGCTCCAGAAGTACGGGATCAAAAGGGGCTAGTGAAATTTATAGTTTTCATTCCCATAGTCCGTACTTCGCTGTCTTGCCAGACTATCTCTGCTTTGATCTGGACTGGTATGGCGGGTTCCTCTGTGCCCTTACCCGCTTCATAAACATAGATCAAGAACCTGTCACCTTTTTCAAACTGATCTTTCTTTTTCATTACCACCTTAACCCCTCCAATACTCGCATCACGAATATGACCAAGGAAAAACTTGCCTGGCATATTGTTACCCTCAAGCCTGACAAACACTGCCGGGAGTTGCATTGGCCTGCGCAAGTGCCTGCGTCGTTCACCTGTGAATGTTCCCATCAATTTACCATCGTCCTTTGTTGCGAAACAGGTATTAATAAGGAAGTCCTATCAACACATACTAATAGTCTTCATCAAAAGACAGGAGCCCCGTGACTAGCATACGAAGCATTGTCTTGGCCTCAGATGCAGGCGCATACAAGGAAAAATTTCGCCATTCATGTTCCAGCATTCTACGGGCCAGCCTTCGCCCTTGTTCCAAGGCGCCTGACTTTGCCACCAGGTTTACCCCGTCCTCTAGATGCAAAGGATCACTGCGCGCCTCCGGATCACAGAGAATGGCGACCAGTCTTTCCTGATCCTCAGTTTTCAGCAATTCCAGAGCCCGCACAATAATCCAGGTGGGCTTGCCTGCCTCAAGGTCCTCACCTTT
>JALVSJ010000166.1 GCA_027024445.1 Desulfobacterales bacterium | reverse complement strand
ACATAAGGAGACTCCTGGAACATCAGAAGCGCCTAGAAAAGGAAGAGGGAACTACTCCCTTTGAGGTAATTTTCATTTTTTCAGACCGCTCTGATGGCCTCTGTCAGGGAGAAAGAATCGCTTATGAATATGGCCTCCCGTATTTCAGTTTTGACATACGCGTGTTTCACAAGGCACGAGGCCTCCCTAGAAACGTGCTTACCCCGGAGGGTCTTGCTGCCAGGAAGGCTTACGACCGTCTTGCACTTACTCTTATCACGGCCTTTCAAATTGATGTGATCGCGCTGGGCGGTTACATGAGCTACATCACGCTGAAGGGATGCGTAAACGTTCACCCTGCTGACCTTTCCATCCTTACCCCTGATGGCAAACGTAAGTACACCGGCGACCATGCTGTGCGTGACGCTATTGCCGCAGGAGAAAAAGAACTACGAGCTTCAACCCTGTGGACGGATGAAGGGGTTGATACAGGCCCGCTTCTGATGGTCTCTGCGGCCCTCCCTGTCAAGCTTCCCATGCCGCTCAGAGAATTAATGGCCAAGCCCGATATCTTTAAAAACGTGGTTCAGCAGCATCAGGAAAAGCTCAAGCAAGTTGGTGATTGGAAAATTTTTCCACGGACTATTGAATTGATTGCCAGAGGGAGGTTCGCTCTGGATGATGACAACAGGGTCTACCTAGACGGCACACCAGTACCTGAGGGATACAGGGAACCTGCTTGACCTATGCCAGCAACTCATCCCACGGGAGGTGCCGGAAAGTGGAGTGCAGGTTATGATCATCATCAAGTTCCACAAATGTGAGCCTTTTAAACAAGCTCTGACCTATTCTCTTGACCTCTCCTAGCGGTATCACGTCATCCTTTAAGCCGTGGTAAATCCACGTGGGAACCGTTATGCTCCTCCCATCAAAGGTTCCCGGCTCTGCCAAATTCAAAGCAGGGGCCAGGAGAACAAGCCTTTTCACCCTTTCCTCATTGTCCAACGCAAACAGGGTGGCCATGAGTCCCCCAAAGCTGGAGCCAACTAAAACAATGTCACTTTTTCCTTCCAGCACATCGGTTAAGATCCCCATCCTCTCTTCCAAGGAGCCAGGAAAATCAGGAATGATCATATCCGGATAGTGTTGTCGAAAAAACGTGCCTTTGGTCCCTTTGCTGCTGCTATCTAAACCGTGAATGAAAATTCTAGTAGCCATTGTCGGAGCATCTCTCTTCTACCAATCTTTCTTTATCCACATCCGATTTGTCGCCTATTCTGATCCTCAATAGCCCTATTAATCTCTTTCTCTGTTGCATCCACAACAGATATGACCTCAAGGTCTACCGTTGCCGAAATACCGGCCGTTGGAGGGTTGAAATCTGCAAGCACAGCCTTGGGTGTGACCTCCAAGATCTTGAAGGAAACCAGGCTTCCCCTTTTAATCTGCCTGTAGTACCTGCCCTCCTTTATTCTCTGTTTAATCAGGCCCTGTCTGGGGATCTCTCTTATCAGAGACGGATCATGCTCACCATAGAGCTCAGCAGGGGGTACTTCCACCCTCTTCCTATCCCCAGGCCGTGCCCCTTTAAGAGCATTTTCAAGGCTCGGAATCTGCGACTCCACCCCATAGATGAAAGTAAAGATCCTCTCCGGCTGGGTTTTGGTAGTGCCATCCGGCAATCGAGTTACCATACTGAATTTGATAGTCACTTTCTTGTCTAACTCTATGCGATCATTCATGGGTTGTTACCTGATCTCCAAGATTTCATATTCCTGCAGGCCATTTGGGGTCCTGACCTTTACCGCATCGCCCGGCTCTCTCCCAATCAGGGCCTGACCTAGAGGGGAAGTGACGGAAATTCGTCCTTTTTCCGGGTCCGACTCATATGGCCCCACTAGCTTATAAGTAACTTCTTTATCTGCAGCCACGTCGTAGAGTACCACAGTGCGCCCAAAAACCACTGTGTCGGCCGGCTCGTCATCGGGTTCAATTACCTCGGAGCGGTTTATCACGTCTTGAAGCTCATTTATCCTACCTTCAAGAAACGACTGGCGCTCTTTGGCAGCATGATATTCAGCATTTTCGCTGATGTCACCGTGACTCCTGGCTTCTTCAATAGCCTGTATATTCTTCGGCCTTTCCACGTTCACCAAGCGATTTAGTTCGTGCTTTAGATTCTCAAGGCCATCCTTGGTAAATGGGACTTTTTCCATGAATCCATCACCCCTCTTCTGAATTTATGCACTCTCTTTTCAAGAAATTTTCCAGTATCTCGCCATCAAACAGACGTGCCCACCGTTTACACCTTTACCCCCTGAGGCAAGGGCGCACTCATCAGCGGCTCCCCTTTAACATAAGGATGAACCCCGCCTTGTTCAACTTGCCTCTACTGAAAAAACGTGAGGTAAGGCTGATACGGCAGAAGCCAAAGAATCTCTCTCGATCTGAGCAATGTAGGCATAAATACTAGCAAATTGCAGATACAGATTCCAGTGAAAAATCTATTCCTTTTGAGCAAAACCAACAAGATGAATATTGTCAAGATATGATGGTTTATCCCTTGAACGTATTTCAACATTAGCGCATAATCCTTGTCTTGCAAAAAAGACTTTTTATTGAGTGGTAGACATGCCACAATGTGGTCACACATCTTCTCAGGAGCGTCTGTATTATGGATACTAAGTATGCTATGCAATTGGCCGAGGGTATATTGGGCGGCAACCAACTCAGTACAGAACAACTTTCTGAGTTGGCGCTCATGCCTGAACAAGAGGTCTTTCACCTGTTACCCGGAGCGAACATGCTTCGCGACTCCTTTTTGGGCAGCGGAATCCACCTCTGCACCATAGTTAACGGAAAATCCGGCAAGTGCTCAGAGGATTGTGCCTTTTGTGCCCAATCAGCCTTTGCCAAAACCGATGCACCCGTCTATCCCCTGTTGCCCAAAAATGAACTGAAGGAAGGCAGTCAAGCGGCAAAGGATGGTAAGGTCCACCGTTATTCAATTGTGACCAGCGGAAAACGCCTATCGGCCAGAGACCTGGGGGTAGTGGGAGAGGCAGTTTCTGAGATGTACTCAGAAGGGGTGAGTTGTTGCGCATCTTTGGGAACACTGGGCCTTGAAGACCTGTACCGGCTGCGCCAAGCCGGACTTACCAGATATCATCATAACCTCGAAGCAGCTCGCAGTTTTTACCCTAGCATATGTACTACCCACCCGTACGAAGAAAGGGTGAAAACGGTGCGTGCAGCAAAGGAAGCGGGATTATCTGTCTGCTCTGGTGGACTTTTTGGGATGGGAGAGAGCGACACTCAGGTCCTGGAATTGGCCCTTTTCATTAAGGAGCTGGATGTGGATGCTGTCCCGATAAATTTCCTCACTCCTATTCAAGGTACACCTCTTCAGGGTATCGAAGCACTGACTCCTTTACGGTGCCTCAAGATAATCGCGCTTTTTAGATTTGTGCTCCCTCAAAAGGAAATCATCATTTGCGGGGGCAGGGAAGCCAATCTTAGAGAACTCCATCCATTGGTCTTTTATGCCGGAGCAAGCGGCATAATGACTGGCAATTATCTAACAACAAAAGGGAGATCCTTGGACGAGGACCTTCAAATGCTTGAAGACCTTGGCCTGTACCCCAGGTAGGAGAAGCTTTTTAGATCCCCAGCCCCAGTCCCAGCCCCGTTTGGCGGACTAAAAGGGTAATTCCATAGGCTACCACCAGGTTGAAGCATATGGAAAACGCTGCCCACTTCCAAGTGGCTTCTTTTCTTATGCTTATTACAGTGGCCAGACAGGGGACATATAGCATAGTGAATATAATGAGGCTGAATGCTTGAAGGGGATTCCACATGGGATTCTGCCTCAGTCGCTGTGCCAAAGATCCCCCTTTATCCTCCTCCGCTACACCCAGGGAATAGGCAGTCCCCAGAGTTGAGAGGATCACTTCTTTGGCTGCAAACCCCCCTATTAGAGCTATGTTGACCCTAAAATCAAATCCCAAGGGAGCTGTTATCCTCTCCAGTGAGCTGCCAATCCACCCTGCCACGGTGGATTTTAGAGCGGTCTGCTGGCGCATCATTTCTACGGTGGCGAGTTGTTGCCTAAACGTCAGATACCGCCTCGCTGCTGCGAGCAAGTCTGGATCAGCACCTTTCTTCACGAAAGGGCTTACTTTCCATTCATACGCCGCTTTTGCCAACAAAAAAAGATTTCTGTCCTTTTGATCACCTAATACGGGAACTTTACCCTCCCGTTTCTGGCTGACATAGTTGATATAAAGTGCATTGAGTCTGCCCAGTTCCTCAGAGCCTCTCACCCATCGATCAATCCCCGGTGCAGAAAGAAAGTCCTGGACCGCGGCTCTTTTCTGGGCTTCAAATACTCTCTCCTGTTCAGTTGAAAGACCCGGGTACGTCATCATGGCCCAGATGACAATCGAGATTCCTAGAATTATGGTGCCCGCTTTCTTTATGTAATGCCAGGTCCTTTCCCATGAATGAATTATCAGCCCCTTAAGGGTAGGCACCCTGTATGGGGGCAATTCCATTACAAAAGGTGTCTTGGGCCCCCTTAGGACGGTAGAGCGAATTAATTTGGCTGCAAGCAAGGCAAAAAGCCAGGATAGAAGGGTGAGCAAGAAAAGCATACGGGCCCTGTCTCTGGCAAAGAACGCGCCAATGAGCATGGCAAGTACTGGCAGTTTGGCACCGCAGTTCATGAAAGGCACTACCAAGAGGGTGGCTATCCTTTCCTTTGGATCGCGGAGAGTTCTGGTGGCCATAACCCCCGGCACAGCACAACCCCCTGATATCCCCCCGCTCACAATAAGTGCAATAACAGAGCTGCCGTGCAGGCCAAACCATCGAAGAACCCTGTCCATCATATAGGCTATCCTTGCCATATATCCTGAGTCTTCCAGGATCGCAATGATGAAAAACATGACCATAATTAAGGGTATGAAGCCCATCACCCCGCCAACACCGTCAATAATACCTGACACCAGCAGGGATCGAAGGTCACCGGGAGGTACCACCAGGGTAACAACATACTTTAAGCCATCAAAAAATGACTCAAACCACTGGACGGGCACCTCGCTGGCCCAAAATGTCACTACGTAGACCAGATATAGGACAGCTATCATGACCACAGGGCCCAGCAGCCGATTGGTCAGGAACTTGTCTATCTGATCAGACAGATTCAGCCTTGTTTCAATCTTTCTCCTGACCGCCTTTTTGGTCACCCCTGCTATGTAGCCGTACCTGTGGTCGGCAATTATCCCTTCTATGTCCTCTTCCAGTGTACTCATGACGTGTCGGGAGAGTTCCTCGCTGATCTGATTGATCTGAGCCAGTTGTTGGGGGTGAGATTTCAACAGATCCAGTATCCGCTCATCGCGTTCAAGGCATTTGAGTGCTAGCCACTTGACGGGGTACTTCTTTGCGATGCCCTCTATGCTGCCGAGTATGCTGGCGACTTTTTCCAAAGCACGATCAATATCCAGCCCGTAAGATATATCTGCAGGTTCCCATTTGACCCCCTTTTCGACGTAGGCCACTATCGTATCCAGCAAATCGTCAATGCCTTTATTGGACCTGGCCACCATAGGAACCACAGGGACACCCATCAGGGATGCCAGCTTTTCCGCATCCACCTCTATCCCCCGGGACTCGGCCACATCAATCATATTTAACGCTATTATGAGGGGAACCCCCATCTCTTTAAACTGAATGGCAAGGTATAGATTTCTGTCCAGATTAGAGGCATCAACAATGTCCACCACCAGATCCGGCCTTTCGTTGAGAATAAAATCTCTGGCGACAATTTCCTCCATTGAATAGGCTGTGAGGGAATAAGTCCCTGGCAGGTCAACAACCTCAATTTCCACGCCCTTGTGCTGAACCACGCCATATTTTTTTTCAACTGTCACTCCCGGATAATTGGCAATATGCTGCCGCGCACCTGTGAGCGCATTAAAAACTGTGGTTTTTCCGGAATTTGGATTGCCTGACAAGGCTATTACTATCTTCTTCATTGATCAGTTTTCCTCACCGCCGGGGCTCTCCACTTCCACCATGATATAGCTTGCCTCGTCGTTGCGGAGGGTCAAGGTGTAATCCTTAATTTTTACTGCAACCGGGTCCTTGAGGGGGGCCCGACCCTGGATCTGGATCTCGGCACCCGGGACTAGACCCATCTCTCTAATCCTTCTACCCATATCACCTGTAGCAGAGACCTTTCTTATTATACCCTTCTGATTGTCAGACATCTGCCGCATGCGTATAAGCTGCTTCATACAACTGCTCCCCTCTCAACCAGAAAGAGTTAATCAGGCCATGAACATACGGCTTTTTTGGCGTTTATGCAACGGATTTTGCACAGCCTTTAGGAATGCTCCGTGCCATCTCCATGTTCGTTTTTGTGGTTGTGCGCGGAGAGGTACTCCACATAGGAATGGGTGTGAGGTAGACGGCCAAACCCATGGACATGTTCATGGGTATGGGGAATAGCCTCCTCCTCTGTCACGATCTGGCCATGAATCATTCCATATACCTTGGTAGTAGTCTGGGTGATGAAATCCATATTATGGGAAATGAACACATAAGAGAGGTTTAAGTTGTTCAATATTTCTATGAGCCTGGTGGTGGTCTCCATATCCAGGCCGGTTGTAGGTTCGTCAAGGAGCAAGACCTGGGGCTCCATTGCGAGCACCGCTGCCAGGGACACCAATCTCTTCTCTCCACCCGAAAGCTTATAAGTGATCCTGTGCTCAAACCCCTCCAGCCCCAACTTGGCCAAGGTATCTCTCGCTATGGCCGTCGCTTCTTTGGCCGATTTTCCCTGGTTAAGAGGGCCAAAGGCCACATCTTCCAGAACAGTTGGGCTGAAAAGCTGATCATCAGGGTCTTGAAAGAGTAGCCCAATCCTTTGCCGCACCTTTTGGAACTGTCCCTCTTCCTTGATCTGCTCTCCAAATATTTCTACTGACCCGGAGGAGGGTTTCAGCAAACCCATAATGATGTGGAAAAGAGTGGTCTTTCCGCTCCCATTTGGGCCTATAAGCCCAAGCCTTTCGCCGTCCAGAAGTTTGAAGGAAAGACCTTCGAAAACACTTCTTCCCCCCGGATAGGAAAAGTTTATATCCTTCAGATGAATCAGTGCGTTGTTAGTACCCATTGTGCCAGCACCACTGCAAGAGTACAAAATGTGAGGACTGCGCCCAGAATAAGGTCTGTCGGGCCAATCCTGTATTCTGTCAGGTCATAATATTTACCTTTGAAACCTCGGCAAAGCATGGCCCTACGGATCCGCTCTGCCCTATCATAGCTCTTAACCAAGAGCATCCCAACCAAATATGCATACGTCTTGTAAGTATGGAGGTTGGTCTTTGGTTGAAATCCCCTTACTTTAATTGCGTTCATAAGTCTTCTGTATTCCATGTGAATCACATGGATGTATCTGTAAGCAAAAAGCAGCAATTGGACGGCCTTGTCAGGGAGCCCAAGCTTCCCCATGGCATGGCCCAGGCTGAACATGGAAGATGTGGCCAAGAGACTCAGCAGTGCCAAAACAATAGCATTGCTTCGTATGGTAATCTGCAATGCATACACTATCCCTTCTTGAGTGGCGCTGAGGGGTCCGACTGAAAAAACCTCCCTGCCCGCAACTGCGAAGGGAAGGATGATCCACAACACCCCGATCAGCCCATTTACCATCACGAGACGCACCATTACTTTTCTTACAGGTAGTCTCGCCAAGACAACCCAGGTAACAGAGAATACCAAGCCTAACAGAAGAGCATCCCAGGCCCTGCACACCGCCATAACGATAGAAAAAAAACAACAAGTCACCAGCTTTACTCTGGGATCCAGCCTGTGAATTGCTGAGTCTCCCAAGTACAACTCATCATGTATCTGCTCCTTAGAAGACACGATAATCCAACCTCTAATGCATCATCATAATATACCAAAAACACTTCAATTTCTGATTTACCCACGCAAACTTCAAGAAAACTTCCTCAGATGTCTGGCCACAGGGTAGCGCAACAGGGGTGTTGTGACAAGCAGGGGCCCGTCAATCCTTTCCCCCTTCAGGTATTCATTCAAGAAGACCTCCTCGCCCTGCAGATTGTAAAACCGACCTCCTGCCGCTTCCAAGATCACCCGCGAGGCAGCAAGATCCTGATAAGTTTCATTAGCCACTATGGCAGCGTCGGCCCTACCGGTTGCCACGTAACAGATATGGGCGGTGGTGCAGCCCAGGTTCAGCATCTTACCCGGAAAGCTGGATTGAAAGCTATTATGGAACCGGGAATAAGTAAACAGTACACTCTCATCGTCAATGACGTCTCTGCGAGGGGTCCTTATCACTTCCTCACCACAAAAAGCCTGCCCACCTGCAGTGGCGTGAAAGAAATCCCCTGTTGATGGCATGTAGAAGCATCCCAACAGTGGCCAAAAGTTCTCCAGGAGCGCCAGGGATATACCCCAAATGGGAATCCCTCCCTGGAAATTGGATATTCCATCCAGAGGGTCATAGATCCAGACATAGCGCTTTTCTTCGTGGGTATAACCTTCTTCGATCAATGCGCTGTTGAACACCTGGTGATCAGGGAAGGCCCCTCTAAGTTTTTCCTGGAAAAATCCGTTGAGAATTAGCTCAGCTTCTGTGACCAGGGCTTCATCAAATCTAATGTCTTTACTACCCCTGCCATAAAAATCCAGTGCCTTTTGCCCTGCCTCTCTAACTGTCTCCATTGCGAAGCTATCGAGTTCAGTAATCTCTAGGCTGTCACCCTGCCCCATCATGTATCCTCCCCATTACCCCAGAAGGGTTCTTGCTATTATGGTCTTCTCCATTTCCTTGGTCCCTTCATAAATTTCCAAGATTTTGACGTCCCTGTAAAGCCGCTGCACCTTGTATTCATCAATATAACCATAGCCGCCGTGAAGCTGCACTGCTTCGTCCGCACATCGGACCGCCATCTGAGCAGAAAACCATTTCGCCATTGCTATGAGCGCATGATCGACCTTTCCATTATCAACAAGCCATGCGGCCTCATAATAGAGGTTTCTGGCAGCCCTTATCCACGTGGCCATCTCAGCTATCTTGAACTGGGTAACCTGAAAGGATGCCAGTGAGGTGCCAAACTGCCGTCTATTCTTCGTATGCCGAATGCACTCCTCGAGTGCCCCCCTGGCCAAACCCACAGCCTGAGCACAGATGTGGAGCCGGGTGCGATTGAAAAAGGCCATCAGATGTTGGAATCCCCTCCCCCTTTCCCCCACAAGGTTTTCCAAGGGAACTCGAACATTATTCAAAGACAGCTCTGCAGTATCAGAAGCCCTTATCCCCAGTTTCCCATAGATCTTGGTGGCTTCGTAGCCCGGAGTATCCGTGGGAACCAAAATGAAACTGTGCCTACCATGTCGGGAGGGATTTTCCGGATCGGTCAAGCAGAAAAGTAACACATACTTCGCCAAGTTTCCGTTAGTTGTAAACATCTTGGACCCGTTTATTACCCATGAATCCCCATCAACAACTGCCGCGGTTGTGGCCTGGGTCACGTCAGAACCTGCATCAGGCTCGGTGATGCCTGTACCCATAATAGCTTCACCGCTTACCAACTGGGGCAACACGAGTTGTTTTTGTCCTTCGGTTCCAAAAAGACCAAGCAACTCCGATCCGAACGTAGTGGACAGTATTGCCTGCCCTATACCAGGGTCCACGGCCCAGAATTCCTCGGTAATCAAGCAGTGCTCAAGGAATCCGAGGCCCGCTCCCCCATACTTTTCATCTATAAAAACTCCTACAAACCCGAGCTCACAGGCCTTCCTCCACAAATCCAGGTCAAAGGTCTCGTTTCGGTCGAATTCCATGGCCAGATCGGGAAACTCCCCACGAGCGAACTCCTTTGCAGCACGCACAATATCTCGCTGTTCTTTGCTCAGATTAAAATCCATATCATCACCCTCACTATTGTTACGAAGCCGTCCTCATTTACTTTTGAACTTTTCTGTCAACATCGGCAGCACCTGGAACATATCTCCCACGATGCCGTAATGAGCCACCTTGAATATAGGGGCCTTGGGATCCCTGTTTACTGCTATGATGGTCCCGGAATTTTTCATTCCCGCCTGATGCTGAAAAGCGCCACTTATTCCCAGTGCTATATAAACCTTGGGTCTCACCGTCTTCCCAGAGGTACCCACTTGCCTGCTCTTCGGAAGCCAACCTTTATCAGCCACAGGCCTGGAGCAACTCAGAGTGGCTCCTATGGCCTCTGCAAATGCCTCAGCAATCGGGATATTCTCCGGTTTCCCTATCCCTCTTCCTATGGAAACCAAAATATCCGCATCCGATATGTCTACATCCTCTATTTCCGGTTCAAGGTAGGTTACAAACTTTCTACCCCTCTGGCCTTCCCATGATGGCGGAGCCAGCTCGACCACCTCTGCCTTTTTTCCTTGTTCCACCTCAGAAGTGAATGACCCGGGTCTGATTGTTGCCAGGTATTGCTTTGAGGGTTTCAACTTAAGATGGCAGTTCACCTTGCCCCCATATACCTGCCTTTCAGCCCTCAGGCAATCTCCCTCTAGATCAAGTTCCACACAATCTGTGACCAGGGGAATGCGGGTTCTCGCAGCCAATGGAGGGGCCAGGTCCATGCCAATCGCAGTGTGCCCCATAAGGGTGATCAGTGGCTGACGTTCCCTCAGTACATCCGCAAGAACTTTTAAATACGGTTCTGCATCATAGGTGTCCACAGCAGGGTCTTTGAGCAACAACAGCGTGTCGCATAGTTTCAGAAATGTATCCTCAAATGATGATGCCTGATCTCCCAGCAGCAGCGCCGTTACCTCCAGGCCGTGTTTCTTTGCAAGACTGTTTGCAAGCCCCAGCATCTCCATACTAACATCTCGGACTTCGCCCCTTCTGTGCTCCACAAGGACTAGAATCTCTCCCATGATCACGCCACCCCCCCTCTGTCGCGAATAATCTGGGCAGCCTTCTCACAGATCTCATCCATGCTCCCTGTTAGAATCTCAGCTCCCTCTCCTTCTTCAGGCAGGCTTAAAGAGATTTCTGCTATAGAGGATCCCCCTGCTCCGATTTCATTTTCATCCAAACCTAGATCCTCAGCGCTGACCTGCTGGATTTCAATGTTCCTCACCTTGCGAATACCCATTATAGAGACATATCTTGGCTCATTGATACCCGTCTGAACTGTTATGGCAGCAGGGATGGCCAACTCCACTTGTTCGACAGTATTTGCCTCAAGCTCCCTATGAACCAAAACCCTCTCTCCCTGAGGCTCAATCTTGACCGCCAGGGAGGCAAAGGGGAGGCTCAACCATTCTGCCATCAAAAGTCCCACCTGAGCCCAGTTGTCATCTGAGCTTTGCACACCCGTAAGAAGGAGGTCAAAGTGTCTGTCCCCTATTGCTTTGAGCAGTCCTTTTGCAATTCCCGCAGCATCTGAGCCCTCAAACCCTTCCTCGTCCACCAGAATGGCCTCATCCGCACCCATGGCCAGCGCCCTGCGTAACACATCCTCTGAGTCTTCATCCCCCAGGGTCACAACTGTTACTTTTCCTCCCATTGCCTCTTTTATTCTCACAGCCTCTTCCACTGCATAGTTATCCCACTCATTGATGGACATCTCCAGATCCTCTTTCTCAATGTCCGTGCCATCGCGTGTTATATCAAGTTCTGCATCCGTTACCTCCGGCACCTGTTTTACACAGACTATAATATCCATAACAAACCTCCCTAAACTTCCTCCTCATCTCCTATGGCCATCAACACCAGCTCATTCAAGTCCATCACCTTCAACTCATCTTCCAAGCCCTGAACCTTTCTTGCATCTTCCAACATAATCAGACATAGGGGGCAGGCTGTAATTACAATCTCCGCTCCCGTATCATATGCCTCCCTTATTCTCACCTCACTCATCTTCACCTCTGCATCCAGTTCCTCTTGCCACATCCTCCCACCCCCACCGCCACAACAAAGGCTATCAGGGCCACAGTGTGCCATTTCTCTAAAGGTAATACCCGGGATAGCCTTAATGACCCTTCTTGGCTCATCAAATACCCTGTTGTGGCGCCCAAGATAGCACGGATCGTGGTAGGTGACTTTTGCAGACACAGGGCGTTGAAACTTTAGCCGCCCCGCGCTGACCAATTCGTCAAGCAACATGGAGTAATGTCTCGCCCTGAACTGGCTTTCAGGATAGTCGTTGCTGAACGTATGGAAACAATGGGGGGAAGAGGTTACTACATCGGATACCTGGTATTTTTCAAATAGCTCGCTACATTGGTCCACCTGTTCCTGAAAAAGTCCGACCTCACCCACGCGCCTGGCGATATCGCCGCAGCATGGCTCCTTTTTGCCCAGGATGCCAAACCTTACGCCAGAGATCTGCAGTATCCTGGTCAGTGATCTCGCGATCTCCTGAGCCCTGGTGTCAAAAGACGTTGTGCATCCCACAAAATAACAGATTTCCCCCGCGTCTGGTGACTTGGTGATGTTTACAATGTCAAGGTCCTTTGCCCATGCAGCCCTCTTTTTTTTGGAGGATTCCCAGGGGTTATTGTATTTATAAAGCCTCTCCAAGGTCTGAATGAGCAGTTGAGGGACTTTGGTCCCCTCTTCAATTGCTTCCACCCTTTTCCTTAGGACTTGCTCAAAAGTAGGACCATAGATCGGACATACCTCCAGACATGCCCTGCAGGTGGTACAATACCACATTTTTTCTTCCGGCATATCTGACTTGTCTCGATCCAAGACTCTGATATCTCCTACCGGGGAGCGTTCAAGCCACATGGCCTTGCGCACCGCCTGAACAAAATCCCTCGGAGCAAATGGCTCCCCAGCACCTGCCGACGGACATGCCTCCACACACCGCCCACAACGCATGCAGGCATCAAAAAATACCACATCCTTTACATCAAAGGCCTGAAGATCAGCATCCTGAGAAGACAATGATGATCCTTCGGAGTTTTGAAGGTATATGGAAGCAGGTGCCCCTAACATGTGAAAGAGCTTTGTAAAGGGTATTATCGCAATAAGTCCCAGACTCAAAAGGGCGTGGCCCCACCAGAGATATGGATAAATCCCACTTGCCGCCGAGGCAGGGAAAAGGCTCGATGCCATAGCTCCCAGAAAAGACCAGTGCATCCATTCGGGCTTCTGGGCGGCAAGACGCAATCCTTCCAGAAGAAAACCTGATAAAACAACAACCCCTATCCACAGGAGAACCATTGCATCTTCCAGCCTATTCTCTAACCTGTCCACCCGTTGCACATACCTGCGCACCGCTGCCCAGACAAGCCCCACCAACAGCATGAGTCCGGCCACTTCCATCGCGAAGGAAAAGACCAAATATGTACTTCCACGTAAGTACCCATGGATATAATGATGAACGGCCAGGGCTCCAGTGCCCAGAAACAGAAGGGAAAATCCGTAAAAGATCAGTCCATGCATGATACCTGCCGCCAAATCCCCACGGAAAATCCTTTTGCCTATGAGGACGTCTACCAGGGCCGTTCTCAAACCGGCAGAAGACGTCTTGAGACTTGCCTTTGAGTCACTGCGCTTCCACACAATGATATAAACGCTGAGGCCAAAGCCAAAAATCCCCAGTGCTATTGCAGCAAGCAAGTAAAAAATCCAGGGCTCCGCTATTTGCCAAAACATAGTCCGGTGAACCATGATCGCAGTCCTCTTGCTCTCCTATTTAAGGTGCTTCTTCATCCTGACAACAATAACGCGCTCACGCCCGCTGTAATCTTTGACGACCTCGCTTCCCTCAAACCCTGGAAGCGAGCTGGCCAAATCCATAGCCTTCTTGATCTGTCCAGGGTCCATTTCTATCATAACTACCCCCATGGATGTCAAAAATTCTGGGGCCTCCTGTAATATCCTTTTAATAACCACCATTCCTCCTGGGCCCCCATCAAGTGAGATCCTTGGTTCAAAATCCTTCACCTCTGGCGGGAGCTCATCATAATCCTCTTGCGCCACATATGGAGGATTACTAACTATAAGATGAAAATGGATATTTTTGTCTTGTATTGGCTCAAACAGGTCTCCTTCAAGGAATTTGATCCGATTCATTACACCGTGCTTCTGGGCGTTTCTCTTTGCCACAGAAATGGCATCTGGAGAAATATCAATAGCCCACAGCCTTGCAACTGCAATTTCCTTTGCAATGGAAACCGCAACTGCACCGCACCCGGTGCAGAGGTCCAGCACATTTACCTGTTGCAGGTTACTGCTTATCATAGCCTTACATTGCCTTATCCCATATTCAACAAGCAATTCCGTCTCTGGCCTGGGGATGAGGACATGTGGGCCCACTTCAAAGTCCAGAGACCAAAACTCCTGACGCCCGGTTATATACTGCAGGGGCTCCCGCGCCACTCTTCTCCTTATGAGCTCTCGAAACTGAGATACTTCAGCAGCCAGAAGCGGCCTGTCAAAATCCAAATATAGCCCTATCCTCTTCATCCCAAGCACATGCGCAAGGAGCGCCTCTGCTGCCAGCCGTGGGCTCTCTATGCCCTTTTGACAGAGGTACTCAGATGCTACGGCAAGCAGTTCCTTGATGGTCCAGCGTTTTTCCATGGGTCAAAGAAGGATCAAAGGTTGGAAGCCTGCTTTAGGGCTTCAGCCTGAAAGTGTGTGATGAGGGGGTCGATCACCATATCTAGGTCCCCTTGCAGAATGTCTTCCAATTTATAAAGGGTGAGACCGATACGATGATCTGTAACTCTACCCTGCGGAAAATTATAGGTCCTGATTCTTTCGCTGCGGTCGCCCGAGCCCACCATGTTTCTTCTTTCTTCTGATATTTTTGATTGCAACTCTGCCTGTTGTAATTCATAGAGCCGTGATCTGAGGACCTTCATTGCCTTTGCTTTATTTTTGTGCTGAGACTTTTCATCTTGACACGTGACCACGAGCCCCGTGGGCAAATGGGTTATCCTGACAGCCGAATCTGTTGTGTTCACATGCTGCCCTCCGTGGCCTGATGCACGATATACATCAATGCGGAGGTCTTCAGGGTCTATCTGAACATCTATCTCCTCTGCTTCAGGCAGTACTGCCACGGTCACTGCAGAGGTATGAATCCTTCCTTGGGCCTCTGTCTCAGGGACCCTTTGGACCCGATGAACACCACTTTCATACTTAAGTCGACTGTAGACGTTCTTCCCTTCTATCAGAATTATTATCTCTTTGAATCCACCAATCCCTGTAGGATGTTGACTCATTATTTCAGTCTTCCAGCCCTTTGATTCGGCATACCGGCTGTACATCCTGAACAAGTCTGCAACGAAAAGGGCAGCCTCCTCACCACCTGTCCCGGCCCTAATTTCCAGGAGGATGTTTTTTTCATCATTGGGGTCTTTTGGCAGTAGCAGGATCTTAAGTTGCTTTTCCAAATCCTCTAAGCTTGTTTTTAGTTCCTCAATCTCCTCCTTGGCCAGCTTTCTGATCTCCGGATCGGGGTCATTCAAGAGCGTCTTATTATCTTCTATTTCCTGCTGGACTGACTTATACCGTCTGAACGTCTCCACAATAGGTGACAGAGTTGAGTGTTCTTTAAGATACTTCTGGTATATCTTCTGATTGTTGATTACCTGAGGATTGCTCAATTCTCTTTCAAGTGAATCATATCTCTCTTCTATTTCTCTGATCTTGGCAAACATGGCTCTTGTACCTTTCTGGTTATTATTGCGCCGTTGGGTGCTTACGGATTGCTGGAAATAAGTTGTCTTGGAGTTACTGAAAGAATGAAATGGGCGGGGCAAAACGCTGCCTGCCCCGCCATGGATAAGCTAGGTGTGACCGCTGTTGGTGTGCTGTATGATCTCTGGATTAGGACTTTTTCTCATTTTCCTTTTGAAATTTTGCGTATTTTCTCCTAAATCTCTCAACTCTACCCGCGGAGTCAACGAGCTTTTGCTTGCCAGTAAAAAAAGGATGGCATTTTGAACAGATCTCAACCTTGATCTCTTTCAACGTCGAGCCTGCCTCAAATTCATTTCCACAGGCACACTTTACCTTTGCTTTATGGTATGCTGGATGAATTCCTTCTTTCATTGCTTTTCACTCTCCTCTAGTTTTCACGGCTTCGTAAAAAGCCCATGTACGGCGTTGCCTGCCTGAGGGCCTGTCTGCCGCCAGGTAGGCGAGAAGCAGGGCAGGCAGGTCTATCTGCCTACGCCGGTCGGGAGCTCCCTTTCAGACTGCATCTCACTCCTTACAGCGAGGCGGCCCTCGCCTGCCTGCCGTTCGGCAGCCAGTCGGGATGCCTGAGAGTGCTGTCAAAGGCTGATTTATCCATAACTCAAGCATCCCTGCTCGGACCGCCCTGAGAGTTGTAGGGGAGGCTCATCCGATAGATGCAGTCTTCCAGAGACCCCCCGACCGGCTCTCTTGGAGCTTTTTACTATGCCGTCCTATTTATGGCTTCTTACGAGATCGTCAATATTGATATATTTATAGTCTCGCAAAAAGTTCCAGAATCAGTCACTCCCGCGCCCGCCTGCATCGGGCAGGGAGGCGGGAGTCCATAACCAACTGTAACTGCTAGACTGCCACCCGCCTGAGCGGGGGCAACACCTTCACCAAAGCAGTGAACTGCTCACGGTCAAAGGTAAACACTCATCACTGGCTCATCGAAGCCAGAAACTCTTTATTATCCTTTGTTCCTTTTATTTTTTCAAGCAAAAATTCCATGCTGTCGGTTGGGGTTAGCGGAGCAAGCAGTTTCCGCAGTATCCAGATCCTATTCAGATCTGACTCTTCGAGCAGTAGCTCTTCTTTTCTGGTTCCGGATCTGTTGATATCGATGGCAGGGAACACCCTCCGATCGGCCAGTTTTCGGTCCAGGTGGATTTCCATATTACCGGTACCCTTGAACTCCTCAAAGATCACCTCATCCATTCTGCTCCCGGTGTCAATGAGGGCCGTGGCAATAATCGTCAGGCTCCCGCCTTCTTCCACGTTCCGCGCAGCACCGAAGAACCGTTTAGGCTTATGGAGAGCATTTGAATCCAATCCCCCTGAGAGGATCTTTCCGCTGGGTGGCACCACGGCGTTGTAAGCCCGAGCAAGCCTGGTGATGCTATCGAGCAAGATAAGTACGTCCAGTTTGTGCTCCACAAGTCTCTTGGCCTTCTCAATAAC
>JALVSJ010000165.1 GCA_027024445.1 Desulfobacterales bacterium | reverse complement strand
GCCAGCGTGGAGTTGACGTCTCCCACCACAAGGGTCATGTCTGGAGTTTCGTCAAAGCAGGCAAGCTCGTACGCCGTCATGATACGGGCGGTCTGTTCTGCATGGGTTCCAGGGCCGGCCTCTAAGTGAATGTCCGGCGCAGGCAACTCAAGATCATCAAAAAAGGCCTGCGACATCTCGTAGTCATAGTGCTGGCCGGTGTGTACCAACGTCCAGTCAAATCCACCATGCTTTTCCATGGCACGAATGATGGGCGCGATCTTCATGAAGTTTGGCCGAGCACCGGCCACCAACATGATTTTCAATTCTTCCTCCTTGATTATGAATCCCTATCCTGTTCCTGCCTCCACAATGCCAGCATCAACAATGCAAATATCTGGCGACTACGGTCCGGCTGGCCTGACAAATGCTCGTGCCACAACTGCTCAACACCTTCATGCCGCAACAGCCCTTTCAACCCGTCTATCAGCAATTCTTCTATCCACATACGCCATGGCCTACGTGACCAATCACCAAAAGGAACCTGAAACCCTTTTTTAGGCCGGTGTACGATTTTGTATGGCAGATAATTTTTTGCCATCCTCTTGTGAACTACTTTACCCTTTCCCCATTTTATGCGATAGCCAATAGGCAAAGATTCCACAAAACGTACCAAATCAATATCCAGCATGGGCACACGCGCCTCCAGGGCAACAGCCATAGATATCTTGTCTCCATATAAAAGGAGATCGTCGGCAAGGTTCATCCTTGCATCCAGACGCATCATTCGCTCCACATTCGAGAGAGAACCGGCCGATTTAAGCCAGTCAAGCCAATAGCTTATCGCTTTGTAAGCTCCACCATCCCCATAGTCTTCAAGCAATAATCGCCTGTCATTTGCAGGGAAAAGGGAGCATGCTTCCAAAATTCTCCAAGACAAATCCGGCTGCGCCAGGGCCCTTAAGCCCCGCTCCAGCGACTCGGGTCTAGTCTGCCACAAGGTTGCAAGGGGCTTTAACGTTCTCCAAAAGGATGCCCAGGGCATCAGTCGGCGTACCAGTTCCACCTGATACCGGAAATATCCACCCCACGGCTCATCACTCCCCTGGCCAGTCAAAACCACGGTTACATTATCACGTGCCCGGCCCACCAAATACCACATAGGCATAACAGATGTGGTGCCAAGGGGTTCTTCCACAGAATGCACTATAGATGGAAGGGATTGTCGCAAATCATCTGGCGTAACTTCAATAGCATGAAACGGCAGGCCCAAGACGCGCGCTGTATGGGCAGCATCTTTGATCTCGCACTCTCTGTGTCCTTGTCCAAAACCAACAGTAAAACATGGCAGCTCACATCCGTTGTCTTTTGCCATTGCAGCCACAAGGGCAGAATCAATTCCACCCGACAGCAAGACTCCCACTGGCACATCAGAAAGCAACTGCCGCCTTACGGCTGCTGAAAGCTTCTCACGGTATGCATCAGCCGCATCCTCAATTGTGCCTTGGAAACGCTCTTGTACAGGCTCTATATATCGCGCAAGCCTTATCGTGCCATTATCAAGATCAAGGCACAGCAGATGCCCAGGCGGCAGTCGCCTGATATTTCTCCACAGAGTATGAGGCGATGGTACATAGCGCAGGGTCAGGAAACACTTCAAGCCGTCCGGATCAATGCCTTTATCAAGCCCCAGTGCCCGCAATGCCCTCACTTCGGAGGCAAAGGCAAAGCCCTGCTCACGATTTACATAATAAACCGGTTTTATGCCAAATGGATCTCGCGCAAGATAAAGCTTGCGCTCCCTCGTATCCAGGGCCGCGAAAGCAAACATGCCGTTCAGGCGCGGCAAGGTCTTTTCAACTCCATCCTTCGCCAGCAACTCCACCAATGTCTCCGTATCGGAATGGCCGCGAAATGGTCCAGAAAGTTCCT
>JALVSJ010000164.1 GCA_027024445.1 Desulfobacterales bacterium | reverse complement strand
GTCCACATACATCATTAATTGTTCGGTCTCTTCTTCTGAACCACTGAGTCCTTGATTCAAAACTGCGTGAGAAGCTATTCCAATGGGGCTTCTTAATGTCTTGCCAACAAAGGTAACCGTTAAATCCGCCATAGTAATCCTCCTAAAATTTGCATTTTCACATACCGAACCAAAATTTCCTTTTATTCATGATCCGATAAGCAAGGATTCTCGCCTTACGAAATACTAGTTTGCTGAGATTAAGGTGATAGTGGCCACTACCCGGTTTGTTTGAGAGACATGGACTTTCTGAGCTTTTGTGTCTCTACCATGTCAACTTCCATAGTTTCAGGATCCATGACCACGCCGTAATCTTCCTTGGCACTCTTTATTGAAACAAGCTCATCGCGGACATCTTTTACTACTGCTTCTATATCCCTTTCCCAAGGATTGCCTACGCCACACCCGCCTTGAACAAAATCAACCACCCTGTCTCCACTAGACAGAAAAAATGATTTTTCAGCTCGAACCTCTTCATTACTCACCTTTCGTCCATCAGCAAAGTAAAGTTCTTTGATATTTTTTGGTGGTAGCTTACCCCCCTTTATGGCAGGGGCTGGAGTGTAATCATAAGGATCCGCTGCGTAGTGGAGGAAAATAGGCTGGGAATCAGAAGCAGCTACCCACTCGTTATGCACCCCCATCCCTCCACGCCATCTCCCAGGGCCAGCGGAATCCTGGGCCCATTCCCACCGCTTCCAAAATATGGGATAAAGACTTTCGCATACCTCGATTTCCGGATAGTACAGCGTTCCACTGCATATTACAGGACCATTGGTTGACCACCCGTCCACACCCCACAATGCGCCTGCTCCAGAAGCGCATGCCAGAAAATCAGGTGACCCATATCCTTCGTTCCGCCTTGGATCTATCCCGCTAAATACCCAGTATGGAATGGATCCCCAGCCTGCGGGGACTTCCTCTGGCACTATTTCGGCAAGGGCTGCCCAGACGGCCTCTATTATTTGCTTGGCTACAAAGTTCGTACAGTTTCCATGGGTTGCTGGAAATGTGGCATGTGTAACTGTTCCAGGTTTGGTCTTTATGGTAATTGGTCTATAACAGCCGCCACATCTTATTTCAAGCCGCTTCCCAAGAGACTGGAGAATAGCTTGATATACCGCAGAATAGGTATTCGCAATGGGGCTGTTAATATACTCTTTACTCATGGGGCCGCTATTGCTAAAATCTACAACAAGTTTGTCACCTTGCACGCTTAAATCACACACAATGGGAGGAGCCCCTTCTGAACCAGTTATCTCACTATGATATTTCCCATCGGGAATCTTAGAGATTTCTTCTCGCATCAGGAATTCGCCGTAAGCCAAAAGATCTTCCACAAACATCTTAAAAGTTTCCAGCCCATAATTGTCAACTAGGGCATTAATCCTTTTTTCCGCCACCCTTGCTGCACCAATTAAAGAAAGAAGGTCACTATATTGTACGTCACGGATCCTTACATTGGTCATTACCAAGTTTACAACGCTTCTTCTTTCTTTTCCTTTACTAATGATTCTTAAAGGCGGAATTCTGAGTCCCTCTGCGAACACATCAATAGCGTTCGGATTGTAACCTCCAGGAGCACCTCCCCCGGTATCCTGTTGATGAGCTTTATTGGCAATCCATAGTATATGCTTGTCTTTGTAATAGACCGGATACACGATACACCAGTCGGCCATTTGGTTTCCAGCGTCCAGTGTATAAGGATCATTTACTAGAAAAACGTCCCCTTTATTTATGTCTCCTTTGAAAAACTCTTTTATAGCCCGTACTGCGAAAGGAGTAGCACCCACTAGCACGGGAATATATTCTGCCAAGGCTACTAGTTCAGCATCCAAATTGAGAATGGATGTGCAAAAATCATGTGCTGAAAAGTAT
>JALVSJ010000163.1 GCA_027024445.1 Desulfobacterales bacterium | reverse complement strand
CGTCACGGAATAACAGGACCCTCCCAGGTGATGTGGGGAGTGCATGATCAGATACGGTCAGAACTCAAATCTGCGAGAGAGGCTGCAGAAAAGCAAGACAAGGAAGAATTCCTCGCAAAAGCCGCGGCTCTGTCGAGAGATCTTATAGAGATGGTATTTAAGGAAGAGAAGATCCTCTTCCCTCTATCAATGGAAACACTCTCAGAAAAAGAATGGGTAGAAGTGCGCAGAGGTGAAGACGAACTTGGATATGTGCTGGCGCGCCCCAAGGCTCCATGGCCTGAAGGATACGAAAAGCCTGAACAACCCGCAGTACCCTCTGAACAGGGCCTCTTGGCTTTAAAGACAGGCCAGTTGACTCTGGATCAGATCAACCTGTTATTAACTCATCTTCCAGTGGATCTCACGTTTGTGGATGAGAACGACACTGTGCGTTTTTACTCTGAAGGGCCAGAACGAATATTTCCCAGGAGCCCCGCTATTATAGGGCGGAAGGTACAGAATTGCCATCCGCCTAAGAGCCTGCATTTGGTGGAGGCGATTCTGGATTCATTCCGCACGGGCAAGAAGGATGTAGCTGAGTTTTGGATCCAACTCAGAGGCAAGTTCATTCATATACGTTACTTTGCGGTAAGGGACCAACAAGGCAATTACCGGGGGTGCCTCGAAGTGAGTCAGGACATAACAGGAATCAAGGAGCTTGAAGGAGAACGTAGACTTCTGTCCGAAGACGGTGACAAATAGCACCCTCTGGCATCATTTTATCCAAATATTGCCCCCGGGCATCAGCTCAGCACGTCATTCTCCAGCTCTCACAGCATGACGGATTGGAGGCAGCGGGGCAGAAGTCTACATTACCTGCTGCTAGCTCGGGAGCTTTCTTCAAGACTCCGGTAACAACGGGAACCGAAGGCTTGTAGATCTTCTTGAAACCCGCAAGAACAATTAATACGGAGGCCGAGAAGGGCACAGCAGCTATAATGATGCTCAATGCAGATATGTTCTCAAAGCCAGTACGGGCATGCAAAATGATGAGACCTACTAGAAGCCCTATCAAAGGGATGCCCACCAGGAGAACTGCATTGCGAAATAAGACTTTGGTATCTCTATGAAGAACGACCCAATCGCCCACCTCTGCCCTGGCGGCATTAATTGCTTCAATTTTCACTGTTGAGCCCTCAGCGGCACAGTGGCACACTTGCTGGTTTATCCGCTCGGATGCCCCTAGGATCCCTTCAGAACTTGGTCTGATGAGGACCTCAACCTTTTCGTTATCTTTTCTTGTTGCCACAAGGCCTTCATAATTTGCCATTCCTAAGTCCCCCCTTTGCGGACCGGGGTTGATGTTACTCTCTGCTCGGGTTGATTTGCCCCAGATAGGTCAACCTCACTTTCTTGAAGCTGATTTTGGACAAATCGTAAGAAGATCTCCGGAGAACCCCGGTCTTCCCTGAACCGTTTGGCATCGAAAAAATACCTTTTTCCTTTCCTGAACACATGGGTACTACATAACCTACCATTAAGATAATCAATCTTTAGCCCTTCGTCATCTATTAAGGCAAAAAAGTCAACCGCATCACATGGAATATCAAAGGGCTGTACAAACCACGGAGGTACTGTTGAAGCAGTCTCATAAGAGACCCTGGCTATTGCCTCGAGCACCCTGCTCGCATCGAGCTCACCTGGAATTATCTCAATAATGTCTTCAGTTATTTTTCGATATTCCATGACCTCCACAATCAATGGCCCTTTACGGCTCACAGGTTACATGGCAGATACCAGTAGGTGTCTTTACGGCATAGGGAAAATATTTTCTCTTAAACCACAAAGCCACGTTTACAAGAGATATCAAAACAGGCACTTCTACTAAAGGCCCAATAACTGCAGCAAATGCTTGGCCTGAATCAATACCAAATACCGCA
>JALVSJ010000162.1 GCA_027024445.1 Desulfobacterales bacterium | reverse complement strand
TAGAGCGGAAGGATCACAATAAGTTCGTAGTTGTTCCTCCAACTTACCGGGTAGATATCTTTAGAGAAATTGACCTGGTGGAGGAGATCGCCAGGATAAGCGGATTTCAGGAGATCCCCGTCCGCACACCTTCTGTCAGGGCGTCTGAAGAGACGCGGTTTTGGGAATTGGAGGTTTCTTCCAGAGCGAGATGGATTATGACTTCAATGGGATATACCGAAGTAATCACCTATAGCTTTATATCTCCGAAGCTGGTGGAAGCCTTAGGTGCGGCCGAGGGACACTATCTGATGAATTTCGTCCGTCTTTTGAATCCCTTGACAGTGGATCAGTCAGTAATGCGTACGTCTTTGGTGCCAGGCCTGCTGATGGCTGCGCGACAGAACTTGTCTTACGGGGAGAAGGCCCTCAAGCTCTTTGAGTGGGGCAAAGTGTTTTTTGATAAGGGCAAGGACCGACAACCAGAGGAAAAATATCACGTGGCCGGATTGCTCACAGGGTCTGTTACGCCTAAGAAGTGGCACAGTAAGGAACGAATGGCCGATTTTTATGACATTAAAGGGGTTGTTGAGGCATTGTTGGAAAATTTGGGGGCAGGAGAGCCTCTATTTAAGCGACCTACTGAATTTCCCGGCCTTGATGAAGAGGTTTCTGCAAATATATTGTTTGAGGGTCAGATAATAGGCCACGTTGGGCAGTTGAGCGGAGAGGTGATAGAGGCAAGTGACCTGGGCAAAGGTGAATTTTTTGTATTCGAAATGGATATAGAATGCATACTTCCAAGCCTCACCCGCGAGAAAAAATTTATTCCTTTTGCAAGGTTCCCTGCTGTTTACAGGGATATATCTATTGTTGTCTCGAAAGAAGTAGAAAGTTCCACAATCAAAGGGATAATTCAGCAAGAAGGGGGGGGGCTCGTCGAATCTGTTGATATATTTGACGTCTACGAAGGGCAGGGGAATCCGCAGGACAAGAAGGCCATAGGCTTTCGCATTTGCTACCGCTCAGCAGAGCGTACATTGGAGGGTGACGAAGTCAATCGTATTCACGAGAAGATAATTGACAGGATACGACAGAAGACCGGGGGCAGACTCAGAGAAGGGTGATGGAGGTCACCGTGGTCCAAATCCCCAACGACAAAAGATACTTCAGGATAGGAGAGGCCAGCAAGATCATCGGGGTTGAACCCTATGTGCTCCGGTATTGGGAAAAGGAGTTCCCGCAAATAAGACCGAAGAGGGCAGACTCAAACCAGAGGACCTATGAGCGCAAGGACCTTGAGCTCATACTCGAGATAAAGAGACTGCTCTACGAAGAGAGGATGACTATTGAAGGGGCAAAAAAGCGGCTAAAGATGGCCAAGAAGAAGCCATTACGTATGGACCAGTCATTTCTTGACGGCCTTAAAGAAGAGTTAAAGGAGGTCATACGGGTCCTTTCGACCTCTGCTTCATAGACGGTCAAAAACCTTTTCAGAGATTTTACTTAAGTATTCGCTCCCTTTTTCATTAATCCTTATAACACTGCTTATGGATATTACCACGTTCTCTTCTGCCAGGACAGCCGGTCGGATAGTAAGTACCATATTGGCACACAGCACAGTTTGATCACCAATGATAATCCGTGGAGGCTCACGCAGTTCTAGGCCGATCCCGTGGCCAAGGGGAGCTAACCGGGAAGGCTGATCTCGCATGTCCATACCAGCTAGCCTATCTTCATATCCGAGAGATTTGGCTTTTTCCGTTGCCACCCGGTACAAATGCTCCGCTTTTATTCCAGGGCGTGCTTGTTCCACGATCAAATCGTGTATCTCGGCTAGGGCCTGGAATGCTCTTTCATAGTTTGGAGGTAACTCCATAAGTTTCAATAATCTTCCCTCCAATAGGTGATATCCATTCAGTACCCATTTGAAGTCTAGCTCGGCAAGACAGTTGTGAGCAGTGAATCCCTGGGCCTGATAAAGGGGGCACAAGAAATTGACAGTGAAGGGAAGGGCCTTTTCATAATGGTATCTTAGCCTGATTCTAGCCCCATGGCCGAGTCTACGGGCCAAGGCCTGAACATGGCTAGCCACCTCGATGGGATTTTTCTGAGGCGCGATCAGTTCAACGGCCACACCAAAGCACTTTTCGGATAGCATTGAGGCCGCTTGAAATTGTTCAATCTCCCAGGTGCTTTTTGTGGCTCTGCATTTAAGTATGAGCGGAGAGATATCCCTCAAATGTTGAGCGCGAAACATGGATTGCAGAAATTGAAATTCTCGAAAGGGAAGAACGTCCATTTCAAGTCCCAGGCTTGCGGGAAGCTCATTGTAATGAGTTTTTATGATGGCGGGGAGGTCTTTTACAGATTTCAGTTCCACGATTTGTTCCAGGGGTGATTCTTGCCTTGCCCTTGGATAGTATTTCTTTACCATCAGGAGAGAAGCCCCACTGGCAGGGATGAAAAGGTAAGCGTTTTGAGCTGTGCCTGTAAGGTAAAAGAGGTCAACACGTTGAATGACGAGCGCGGCTTGTATACCTGCCTCCTGCATTTCTTTTTGAAGAGTCTGAATACGACGTTGAATTTCTTCTTTTGGTACAAGCTGCTCCCACTTCACGGCTAATCCTTTTTTCTTTACCCTGGCCACTCGTAAGGTCCTTTTTTGTGGTGAGCCGAAGGCTCTTTTCCACGTCCGAATAAGCAAGCTCAATCTTTTTTATACTGGTCTGAGAGGCACCTACTACAGTATCTGCTTATTATCAAGTTGAAAATGATAGCCCGGTATGGGAAAATAAAATTAGGTGTTGTCATGGTTAGGGAAGAAGGAACAGTACAGAAAACACTGCCTGGAAAGGCCATTGTTAAGGTGCAGAGGCACGCAGCATGCGAGCATTGTGACTCACGAGGCGCATGTGATATCTTCGAAGGAAAAGAGGTTGAGGTAGAGGTAATCAATGAAATGGAAGCAAAGGAAGGGGACCGCGTTGAGGTAAGTGTCCCGGGGAGATCATTGTTGAAGCTTTCCTTCTTCGTCTATTTTTTGCCCGTCGTGGCACTTGTGATAGGAGCTACAATTGGCAATTATCTTGGACCGGTCGCGGGGATAAGTGCCGCGCTTGCTGCAATAGTATGCGGCGGAGTGATGATGGGAGCCACCTTCTGGACTCTCAAGCGAATGGACAAATTGGCTATTGCTACTGATGCCTATAGTCCAAAGATTACCAGGATTCTTTCTAGTTCTGTGAGCCTGCCTCAGGCCTCCGATAACAAATAAGGCCACAACGCAGACACCTTCTGGATTCCTCCAAGGCGTGCTCTTCAGAGTAACCCAGAGCTATCTCCGCATCGGGATCGAGTATCCTTTGCTCAATAGGCAACTCTGGCATTTTGTGCCTGGGGGTGGACGGAATGGGATCTATCTGGTAGAGATTGAGTACGGAAGTGTATTTTCTGATCATATTTGAGGGGGGCTCGACAGCCCTTCCGCTCAAGTATCGGTGCACAGAGTTTGCCGCACGTCTTCCCGAACCAATAGCCTCCACTACGGCCCTGTAATCGCTTTTAACCTCGCCAGGTCGGAAGATTCCCAATTCTTCCGTTGCCGAAGGTCCTGCGTAGGGCACAACAGTTTCCCATAAAACAGACTCCCCCCCTGGGGCCTCGTGTTCAGGGAGTTGACCGGAGGAGCGAGGGACATAGATCAATTCAGGAAATCTTCCTGCACCCAGCAGAAGAGTGTCAACAAGGACCTTTTGTTTAGAGACGTCTTTGTCATCTCTGCCTACCTTAGCCACTTCCACATGGGTAAGTTTTTCATCTTCACCGGACATCCTGTAAAGTGCAGACCTGAAGATAAATTGAATTCCTTTATTTTTGGCTTCTTCAATTTCTGGAGCCGCAAGCCCCACCTTCTCCTGACTGCCCCTGTACACGACATAGACAGCTTTGACGCCGGCATCTATACATGCCCTCGCTGCTTGGACGGCTGCCTTGCCTCCTCCCACTATCATTACATAGTCGCCTAGATCAAATCTTGATCCATCTTGTTGACTCAATATGAAGTCAATCAATAGCCCCACGCCAGGTAGGGGCTTGCCTGCCGTATCAGGGGATTTTTGTGCAATATGGGTGTCCCAGCCTCCTGTGGCGATAAGAACCGCGGAAAAACCTTGTTTTAGCAGTGAAGAAACAGTGACATCTCGGCCCAGCTTGTTTTCCAGTTTGGTCTCTACACCTGCTTCAAGTATGCCCTCTATCTCCCAATCGAGGACCTTTTTAGGGAGCCTGTTTTCCGGAAGGCCAACCCTCAGCAGCCCTCCCAAGTGTTGGGAAGCCTCATAGAGAACCACATCATTGCCCAGTCTGTTGAGGTAATAGGCTGCAGTGAGGCCTTCGGCTCCCCCACCCACAACTGCAATTTTTTTGTCTGTAGAGGGGGCACGGGGGATCTGCACCCTTTGTCCTGAATCCATTTCATAGTCTGCGGCAAACCTCTTTAGGTTGTTGATAGCAACCGGCTCATCCACTAGGTTCCTTCTGCACACGGCCTCACACGGTTGCACGCATATTCTTCCACACACCAATGGAAAAGGGTTGGTTTCCTTTATGACCCTGACTGCTTCCAGATAATTACCTTCACGGATAGCCTGGATGTACAAAGGAATATCAATCCCGGCAGGGCAGGCGCGCTGGCACGGTGCGGTGCACTCATCAAGAGTGTATTCCCTTTGTATCCGCCGAGAATTGGAGGTAAGGGTAATAATATGGCGTGGACAAATCCTTTCACATGTGCCACATCCAGTGCAGAGTTCGGGGTCCACGACAGGGAGGTTGTCCGGCCCCATGGAAAGGGCGCCAAATGGGCATGCCCGCACGCAGGTACCTAGACCTAGGCAGCCGATTGGACATACTTTAGAGCCTCCATTCAGCAACATCGCGGCTCTGCAGTCCTTGATACCATTATAGATATATTTCAAGTCAGCGTGCTCCACCCCGTAATAGCATCCAGGCCTCGCAATATCGGGCTCGCTTTCTTTGACTTCTACTCCCAAGATTGCGGCGATCTTTTTGTGTACATCAGGCCCACTGGCAACACATACATTGGGCGGTGCCTGACCTGCTGCTATTGCAGCGGCTGATCCGCTGCAGCCCGGGTACCCGCAGCCGCCGCAGTTCGCCCCGGGCAGGGCTTCTTCAATTTCCACAACCTTTGGGTCCACATAAACATAAAATATCTTGGATGCTATGGCGAGACCTAACCCTGCAATTAGCCCTAATGAACCTATCGCTATAAATGCCGCTAGCATTTCTCTACTCCTCTAATACTGGATAACTAGGTATGACCAAGGCCATGTTTTTTGTTTCTATTGAACCATCCCCGCAAACCCCAAGAAGGCCAAAGCAAGAAGCCCGACAGTAATGAGGCCCAAGGGGGTGCCCCGGAGATGTACGGGTATAGGCGAAATGGCTGACCGTTCCCTAATTCCTGTCAATATGACCAAGGCCAAACCGTAGCCTACAGAAGATGCAAAAGCAAAAACCAAAGTCTTCATAAAACTCATATGACTCTCAACGGATAGAACGGCAACTCCCAGCACCGCACAGTTAGTAGTAATCAACGGTAGGTATATTCCCAACGCACGGTAAAGGGCGGGCATGGACTTCTGTAAGAACATTTCAACGAGCTGAACTAGGGAGGCAATGACCAAGATAAATGCAATAGTCTGCAAGTACTCAAGGTCAAAGGGCTTCAAGATATATTCCTGGACGATCCATGTGGTGGCGCTCGATAATGTTATAACAAACACCACGGCCATTGCCATTCCTATGGCTGTATCCATCCTGTTGGAGGTACCCAGAAAAGGGCAATTACCTAGATAGCGGGCCAGAATGACGTTATTTACAAATATTGCGCTGACGATCAAAATCAAATATTCAGACATTGTTCCCTCTACCCAATCGTGGAGTTATGAGTTAGTAACCCCCTAGTCTTAGTGGCTCCTCTGTCGAGAACTGATCCAGTTCATTAAGGTCAAGATCAGACCCAAGCAAATGAATGCTCCTGGCGGCTTGAGCATAATGGCAAATGGTTTAAAAGACTCCCACATAATATGCACTCCAAAGATGGAGCCGTTTCCAAGGATTTCCCGAACCGAGCCCAAAAGTGTCAAAGACATTGTGAAACCTAGGCCCATGCCAAGTCCATCTGCAATGGAAGGGAGGACGGAGTTTTTTGATGCAAAAGCCTCTGCCCTGCCCAAGATTATGCAATTGACCACTATCAGGGGAATGAATATCCCTAGTATCTTGTACAGAGGATAAAAATAGGCCTGCATCACCAATTCAACAATCACCACAAAAGAGGCGATCACCACAATGTAAGCAGCAATCCTCACCTTTTTGGGGATGGCGTTGCGCAGGAGGGAGATCAGCAGATTGGAGCACACCAGGACGAATGTGGTGGCCAAACCCATTCCGACCCCATTTTTGGCGGCCGTGGTCACTGCCAGTGTCGGGCACAGACCCAGCACCAGTCTAAATGGGGGTACTTCTTTCCATAGTCCCTTGGTAAACTCGCGGACAATAGCCATGGCGCTAACTGACCTCCTTCTTAGCTTTTGGGAAAAGCTCTAGGGCCTTACGCACTGCAGACACGACCCCTGTACTGGAATGTGTCGCACCGCTAATCCCGTCTATCTTTCCGCCCTGGGTAGATAATTTGAGTTCGTCAGACAGCTTCATTCCCTGAAACTGTTTTCTAAATGCAGGTTCAACTATCCTTGCTCCTAACCCTGGTGTTTCTGAGTGCCTCAATATGCTAATCCCCGTGATTGTACCAGTTAGATCCACCCCAACCATTACTTCGATGTTGCCATGATAACCGTGGCCTTCCGAGCTATAGGCCAGTCCGATCAGCTTTCCACCTTTCTTGGCAGGGAATATTGTTTTCTTAATGGGCTTTCCATTGGCACCACGGCCAATTATTATTTCCTTTCTTTCTTTGATGGGGTCGTTGTCGTATCCCTTAAGCACTTCACGTATGGACGGCTCTACTACGTATTTGAGTAGTTGGTATTCCCGCGCGGGTTTTGTCGCCTTATTGGCATAAGCAAGCACCAGCGCGGATACGGCACAAATGGCCGTCAGGACAAATACCATTCGAAATAGTTCACGCAATTTCCTTCACCCTCCCGACAACTTTAGGCCTGATCTTATCAAGTAGAGGTGTGATTGCATTCATTAGCAATATGGCAAATGGAACTCCCTCTATATACGAGCCCCATATTCGGATGATCATGGTGAGCAACCCGCATCCTATCCCGTAAGCGATCTTGCCCCCGGTGGTTACAGGACAGGTGCCAAATTCAGGGGCTAGGAAAAACGCGGCGAAGATTGTCCATCCCCCCAGCACATGGAAAGTCCCGCTGGCATAGGTGTCGGGGTCAATAAGCGAAGTTACATATCCGAACACCCATACAGTGGCAATGAAGAACACTGGTATCTGCCATGTAATTATCCTGCGGTAAAGCAGGTAGGCGCCTCCAAGCAGCAGGGCAATGATGCAAATGGTGCCTATCTCTCCAGGGATATTGCCCAGCAGATAGTCCTGCCAGGGGACATCGACTATGCCGTCTACACCGCTGTCCTTTAACGTGTAAATCGCAGGATATGCCAAATATTCCCCGGCTTCGAGCCAGAATTTTGGGTCGGGCATTGGGTAGTTTTCAAGGATATCTCTATAAGAGATGGCCAGAAATGCCCATCCCACAAGAGAAGAGTTAAAGGGGTGATTCCCCAAGCCACCAAAAAGCTCTTTTCCCGCCACTATTGCTACAAGTGCACCAAGGACAGGTATCCACCAAGGAACTTGAGTGGATAGGAGCATACCCAACACCAAGCCGGTGAATATGGCACTACCATTGGCTATTTCAATGGATTTTCCCACTATCTTGTCATAAATGATTTCGGTGACTACGGCTGAGACCACGGATATAGCCAGGATACCTAAAGCCCACCATCCAAAATAGAACCAACCGGCAAATACTGCAGGCAAAAGGGCAATAACAAAATTCCGCATGAGGTATTTTACCCCGATCCCCGAGTGTATATGGGGCGATGCTGATACATGGAGTTGTGGTCGTTTCATGGTCTTTTCCCTGAGGTTTACATGCTATTGTTGAGTTTCTCTCATCTTGAGAATCTCTCTCTTCCCAAAGCGAATTAGATGAACCATAGGCCTTTTTGCCGGGCAAACGTAAGCACATATGCCGCATTCAATGCAATGAAAGAGGGAACTCTTTTCAGCTCCCTCAAAATTTTCATACTCACATAACCTGCTTAGCTCATTTGGCAGCAGCCCCATAGGGCAGGACTTCACACAGTATCCACAACTAATACAAGGGCTATTTTCGAAGAGAAAAACTTGGGGCGCACTTTGTATCACCACTGAGTCAACCTCTGCCGTGATGGGTACGTCAAATGTGTGCAGGGCATATCCGAGGAATGGGCCGCCCAAAATCAGCTTCGCTGCTTCTCCTGCGCTCAGTTGTAGTTGTTCAAGAAGTTCGCTGACTAAAGTTCCCTCGGGAACCCACATCTGGTAGTCAACACTGTCCGCTGGTATGCTAAACTGTACAAGAATGGGCGTGAATGGATTGTTGTCTCTGATTGACCTGTAAACCCTGATTGCACTCAGGATGTCCACCACGATTACCCCCACGGCCCTTGCGTCACCCTCGGGCATTGGGATTTCCCTGCCAGTGATGTATCTGACCAATAATGGCTCCAGGGCAATAGGATAAATAACAGGGCACATGACAATCTTTATCCCACGCCGGCCTAGTTCGGTTTCCAGAGAGTCCGAGATCGGTTGTCCTTTCCTTACAGCAAGGATGATATTTCTTGCTCCTGAAATGCGCTCCAGCAATGAGATACTCTCTGCAATCTCCGTCTCTCTTCCGCTTAGGGCCGATTCCCGGAGCGACACTCCTGGTTGCCTGTCGATAGCATTGACTATTAGGTATTCGATGGGCCTTGATGTGTCCGGTCCGTTGGACAGTTCCGCAGGTGCCAGGCCGGGCTGGGCAAGACGCCAGGCCAAAGGCCACCGGTAAGGATCAGGCTCTCTTATACCCATTTTCAGGACGCGTTTTATCAAGGCGGGTGCATCAAACTGTTTCCATGACCCGTCATCCTTGTATCTCCTTTCTGCGGCGGGTGGGTTGGTACACTGGATTGCAATGGCGGGTCCCTCACCACCTCTGGGTGTTGCCCATGAACGGATTCCCAAAACCTTTCCTGAGCACGGGGAAATCAGAGGCGGTGCAATACCGCTGTTGTCGAGTGCCAGTACTTGGCCTAGAGAGACATCTCCGCCTGGTCTCACGTGGGGTGCCAGATCACCCCATGGAGTGTTAAGAGGGAAAACTAGCCTTTTTGGCCTAAGTTCGGTTCCTAATGGCTTGGGTAAAGAGACGGTTAGGTTCCCTAATGGTATACCCTTGGGTTTCTTTCCGTTTTTCATATTGGCACCGGTCAACAAAAAGTCGGGGTTGAGGCAAAAAAATAACAAACCGGGATAATACCGGTCGTTCGTATGACGCGCATGGCCAAAAATGCGCAGTAAAATCTAAGGTTGTATTGTCGTGAACTACATTCACAGCAGTCAGGTAGGCCTTTTATAGGAAAGAGGCCTTTTTTGTCAAGGGTTTTGTCACATTTTTCACAAGCTCCCTTTCCCGGATGCAATTTGTTGACTTAGGGTTCTTAATCATATACATAGCAGCAAGAACGGACATGCAGAAACTGGTATGAATTGAGCGAAAAGAGGAGGAAAGGATGATGCGAAAGGTGTTGCTCCTGATCCTAGCGTGTACCATTTTATGTGCGGTGCCAACGGCTACCATCTACGCCGAAAGTCCTTATAAGATAGGAGCAGTGTTGTCCTTGAGTGGAAGGGGGGCGCTATTGGGTACCCCTGAGAAGAAGACATTGGAGATGTTGCAAGAGGAGGTTAATGCCTCGGGCGGAGTTGGAGGCCATCCTATCGAACTCGTGATCCTTGATGACGGGAGCAAACCAAAAAGGGCGATCGAAAATGTAAAACGCCTAATTGAAGGGGAGAACATACTTGCGATAATAGGGCCTTCATTAAGCGGTACCTCGCTTGCCGTCGTGCCTCTTGCAGAGGCATACCAGGTGCCGCTGGTATCATGTGGAGCCAGTTACAAGATTGTTACAGCAAATCGCCAGACGGGCGAGCAGTATAGGTGGGTGTTCAAGACACCGCAGTCGGACAGCCATGCTGTACAACGCATTTACACGCATTTGAAAAAGAGAGGGATAACAAGGGTGGCTATTTTGACTGCCAGGACAGGCTTTGGCCGATCAGGGCGGGAGGAGTTGTTACGCCTTGCACCAGCGTTTGGCATAACCGTGGTTGCCCAGGAAACCTACGGTCCTCGACAGACTTCTATGGTACGTGAATTCCGGCGAATAAAGGAAGTGAACTGTCAGGCCATTGTGAACTGGTCGGTTGGCCCAACTCAGATCATTGCCTTGTACCATTGGAGAAATATGGGGCTTAGTGTGATCCCGTTTTACCAGAGCCATGGTTTTGGCAGCCCCAGGAATATTGCCTTGGCAGGAAATGCGGGCGAGGGCGTGTATTGTCCTTTGGGACCATGTATGGTGGGGCCGCTATTGCCTGAGAACCATCCCCAAAAGAAAGTTATAATGAAATACCGTTGGGCCTATAAAGAAAAATACGGTGAAGAGATTTCCGCATTCGGGGGGCACGCCTGGGATGCCTTTAATCTTATACTGGACGCACTTAGGGCCGTAGGCCCTGATAGGGCTGAGATCAGGAAGCACATAGAGTTCAGAAGAGGGTTCATAGGTCAACACGGTATCTTTAACTTTTCTCCCCTTGATCATAATGGGCTTTCCGCTGATGCTTTCATCATGGTGGTGGTGAGAGACGGCAAATGGGCGCTGGCTGAATAGATACGAAATTTCCTACCTAGTACTCACCCAGAAATCACGGACTCCAGTTTCCCCTTGAGGCTTGTCTATGCCCGGGCGAGAGATTAGACGAGTGGGTGTAATATTCAGGGAGAACGAATTTGTGGATGGCTACTATCTAGGCAACTTTATTGCCAAATACCTACCGGATTGTGTCAATCAATTGACGAAAATCCATAGAGTACTCGAACCAAGCTAGATCTTCCAGGGACTCGATATATGCCACCATATGCTGCCCATAACGGGCATCTCATTCGGATCTTGTGCCTCCGTGGTTCAACCCTGTTTTTGGCAAGAGTTTTGCTTTATTAGGATAGGGAGCTTTGTCGGGCTAACCACTAAGAATGGTGTCAGCGTTACAAGAACTGGATTCAAAATGAATCGTGAAAGCTATCTAAAACATGTAAGACAGCGGGAGACCATCAGAATCGTACTCCCAACGATCTTTTCTTTGCTTTTATTCATAGTTTTCATATTCGCGGGAATTTTTCCGGCTTTCAAGAACCACATAATGGATGGAAAACGGGAGATGATCAAAGAGATGGTGCAAATGGTCTGCACTGGACTTTCCGCATATGAGAAAGAGGTAAGAGACGGGCGTTTCACACTAGAAGAGGCTCAACGAAAGGCAAAGGAACATATACGTCGTCTTCGGTATGGCCCGGAGATGAAGGACTATTTTTGGATCAATGATATTCATGGCAAAATGGTGATGCATCCATATAGGATGGATCTCGAAGGAAAAAACGTTATTGACCTGAGGGACAAAAAAGGGAAATACCTTGTCAAGGAGTTCTTGAAGGTTGTGAAGGCCCATGGGGCTGGCTATGTGGATTATATGTGGCAGTGGAAGGATAATCCCCGGCGTATAGTGCCTAAGCTCTCCTTTGTAAAAGAATTTGCTCCCTGGGGATGGATTATCGGCACCGGGATTTATGTGGAAGATGCAAAGGCGGAGATCTACGCCATGGTGAAGAAGCTTCTCTTTGTTTCCCTGGCTATCCTGGCCTTTGTTGCTGTCATGATAATGTACATCATCAGGGAAAGCATGCACATAGAGCGATCCAGAAAGGAAGCGGCTGACTCCCTGAAACAAAGCGAGGCAAGATTCAGGAAGTTGGCAGAATGGGCACCGTTTGGACTGGCGATAATCAGGGCCGACGAAACCTTTGAGTATGTCAATTCCCAGTTTACAAAGATTTTCGGATACACCATAGAAGAAATCCCGGATAAAAAGACTTGGTATGAAAAGTCATATCCAGATCCCGAACTAAGGGAGAAGGTGATTTCTGCATGGAAAGAAGACAATGAGGCCTCCCAGAATCCGGGGAAAATTAGGGAACGTACATACCCTGTTATCTGCAAGAATGGGGAGCAAAAGATTATATTTTTTAGGAAGGTGTCACTGGACAATGGCAAAAACTTGCTGATTTGCGAGGACATTACCACAAGAGCCCAGGCAGAGGAAAAACTGAGACAGAGCAGAAAGCGATACCAAATGCTTTATGAGAGGGCAGACAAGGCACAGAAACTCTATCGCTCTTTGCTGGAATCATCTGCAGATGCGATTATTCTTTATGATTTGGAAGGAAGGGTAGAATACGTTAGTGCTGCGTTTACCGAAATATTTGGGTGGAGTTTCGACGAGGTAAAGGGCAAACGGATTCCATTTGTTCCGGATTCTGAAAAAGAGACAACGAGAAAAGTAATAAAAGAGCTCGTTGAACAGGGAACACCCTGCCATGGCTTTGAAACCAAACGCCTGACAAAACATGGCTATGTACTGGATGTTAGTATCAGTGCTTCGCGATACACCGATCACGAGGGAAAACCAGCGGGTATGCTTGTGGTGATTCGAGATATATCGGAGCGAAAGAAATTGCAGGCCCAGCTCCAACAGGCCCAGAAAATGGAGGCGATTGGGACTCTTGCGGGAGGCATTGCCCATGATTTCAATAACCTCCTCATGGGGATACAGGGCAATGTATCAATTATGCTTTTGGATATGGATGAAAAACATCCCCATTATCAGCGCCTTAAGATTATCGAGGAGCAGATCCAGAGTGGAAGCAAGCTAACAAGCCAGTTGCTCGGATATGCAAGACATGGTCGTTATGAGATAGAGCCACTTGACCTCAATGAGGTTGTAAAAGAGACATCAGAGACATTTGGACGAACTAAGAAAGAAATTGTAATCCATCATGACCTGGATCCTGATCTCTGGCCGGTCGAGGCGGATAAAACGCAGTTGGAACAGGTACTCTTCAACATCTATGTTAACGCATGGCAGGCGATGCCTGCCGGAGGCGATCTTTTCATAAGCACAAGAAATACTACGCATGAAGAACTTAAGGAAAGAATCTATAAGGCCAAACCCGGAAATTATGTCTTGCTTAGCATCAGGGATACGGGTATAGGAATGGATGAATCTACAAAGGAAAGAATCTTTGAGCCCTTTTTCACCACCAAGCAAATGGGCCACGGAACCGGCCTTGGTCTGGCCTCTGCCTATGGGATCATTAAGGGGCATGGGGGATACATTGATGTTGATTCCAGAAAGGGACATGGAGCAACATTCAAGATATATCTTCCAGCGTCGAAAAAGCAGATAAGGTCAAAGAAAAAGGTGAGGGAAACGGTGGATACAGGTGAAGCAACAGTATTGCTGGTGGACGACGAAGAGCACATTGCCGAGGTTGGGCAGGAACTCCTTCAAGCTCTTGGCTATAAGACCCACGTGGCAAGGAGCGGGCAGGAGGCCATAGAGCTTTTTGAGAAGCACAAGGAGAGCATTGATCTGGTATTGCTAGACATGGTTATGCCTAGGATGAACGGTAAAGAGGTGTTTAAGAGGCTCAAAGAGATAGATCCCGGGGTAAGAGTATTGCTTTCGAGCGGATACAGTCTTGACGGCGAGGCACAGGAGCTTATGGATTTGGGCTGCGCGGGGTTTATTCAGAAGCCTTTTCGTTTGCAAGATCTTACTAAGGTACTTGCGGAGATTCTGGGTTAGCCCAACCCCTTCCGCCACCTTCTTTTCAGGCAGAGCACTCAGCGTATTGTTTCTGCGTCATTTGATTGAGTAATTTTTCCAGCCTGGATGCCTCTCCTAGAATTATGTGGATATATCTGCCCTCCTCTGTGTGCGGGTCTAGGGATGAGGCAAGTCTTCTGGCGAATCCCCCCACAGCCATGAGCGGATTGCGGATCTCATGGGCCACTGCTTGAAGCGTGGCACAGGCCTCAGCGTTACCGTTTCTTATGCTTTCCAGGGTGGGGAGCACCCTAGTAGAGCGTTGACTCAATGGAGTGGCCGAGATGCGCTCTGAGATCTGTCCCAAGGCCTTGTTTGCTTTTTCCATTAATGCGATAAGGTCTTTTGCTTTGTCCATTTCCAGATTTAGCTCATTGGCGAGATTGTTGACCTCGTCAAAAGCTCTTAAAATTATTTTGTTCATAGTTGCCTGGTCTAGCTCTAAGATGTTCTTTCCTTGTACGAATATCGTATTGAAATTAACCCCTTCCTGGAAAAGGACTTGAGAACATACCCTGGCAAGTTCGCATATCTTACAAAGTTCACTGCCCTCACCCTTTAGTTCTTCGTCTGTCAGTAGTTTCTGACATTCTATTATTGATTCAGGAAACTTCCAGAATCTGAGAGCACAGGCTCCTATCTTACGATGATCTACTCCAAACTGCTTCCTCTCCCAACTGAGCATCTCTTCTAAGGGTTCGAGCTCAAGAGAGACATTTTCATTTTTCCCTTTTATGAATAAATCAAATAAAATTAGGAGCCCTATCTCGGTGAGCAATCCTGCTACAAAGGCTTCGTCTGGATTTGCCGATTTGCAATGCTGGGCAAGACTGCGAGATATGATCGCACGGTACAAGGAGACTTTCCAAAACTTTTCGTAGTCTAACGGCCCTACTTTTCCTAAAGGAAAGGTATCGCGTAGTGAGATTGACAGGGCCATGATCCTGAGCCTATCAAAACCAATTCTTACTACAGCCTGTGAGAGGGTCGTAACTCTTAAGGAAGGGGCGAAATATGCACTATTGGCCACCTTCAGCAGTCTCGCAGCAAGGGCAGGATCTTTCTCAATGACGTCTACCAATTGCGCAGCAGAACTGTTCTCGTCTGCGGCCAGTTCCACCAATTTTAAGGCCACTGGGGAAAGTGCGGGCAAGCCATATCCCTCGGCAAGTTTTTCTAAAATAGACTTACGGGGCTCCTTTTTCATATTTAACCTCGTGCAGGACAATGTGGGTGACAGTATTTTTGCTTAAACCCAGATTATGCGCGAAGGCCAGCCGAATAAATTTAAGAGAATCGGATGTTCCCCCTGCCCGCCGGGCAGGCCTGTCTGCCCTGCCTGCCATCCGCATTCAGGCAGGCGTCCGGAGCCAGGCAGACGGGAAGGACCGCCCCCCTATAAGGAGTCAGATGCAGTCTGAAAAGGATCTTCCGACGGTGCAGCGACTTAGCAAAACGATGTCCCTTTGCCTTTAATTAAACGGGTAACGCCAGAAGAGTGTTACACATTGCTCCACAACATTTTGAATATTGGCGCATAATCTGGATTAAAGTTTCAAATTATGGTTGACCTCAGATTTTATAGATGCAAAATGGATGCCAGCATTTATACCCAAACTTCTTCAGTCTAAGTGCCTAAATACCTGATCCAATGCACTACGAAGGTCCCATATATCGCCCCCCCAGTGAGGCAGACAGCTTGTTGATACAGGCAACAGTGGGCTGTCCCCATAACAAATGCACCTTTTGCATGGTATACAAAAAAGGGCCTCCATTTAAGGTAAGGCCTGTAGAGGATATAAAAGCTGACATGGACGAAGCTGCAAAGATTTATGGGGGCCTTGTTAGAACTCTGTTTTTCCCAGCAGGTAACACCATAGCCATGCCAACGGATCAATTGGCAGGTATCTGCGAGTACGCATGGAAGATATTCCCAAAGCTTCAGAGGATAACGGTTTATGGATCTTCCAAGTACATTCATGAAAAAGGACTGAAAGATTTGGTAAGACTGAGGCAAAGCGGCCTCACGCGAATCCATGTAGGGCTTGAGAGTGGCGATGATGAGGTGTTGAGAAGGATCAAGAAGGGGGCCACCGCCTTTGAGCAGATTGAGGCGGGAGTATGGGTAAAGGAGGCGGGCATTGAGCTGAGTGAGTATGTGATGTTGGGTATCGGGGGCAGGGAGAGGTCGCTTGAGCATGCTATGGAGACAGCACGGGTTCTTAATGAGATTGACCCCCAGTTTATCAGATTCAGAACGTTTCTTCCCAAGATAAATACACTGTTACTTCATCAGATCAGGAAAGGTAGATTCCAGGTGCTCTCCGCCCACGAGGTGCTGAGAGAATGGGAGATCATCATGGAGAATCTGGAGGTGAGCTCCGAGATACACAGTGACCACTACACTAATTACATAAATATTTCAGGCAAAATGCCCCAGGATAGAGAAAGGATGGTGGCGAGGATCAGAGAAGCACTTACATGGGATGAGAGCAGATTCAGGCCGGTCTATGTGGGGACAGAATAGTCCTAGGTTACGACCAGAATTTTGAGCTTACTTGGGGTTAATGGGTAGCTGGCGGTTCAGGCTATCGACGAGCTGGAATAATGGAATAATGGAATGGTGGGAGTCGGATGTCCAACTATCGTAGCACTGCTTTACTCTTTCTTATGACTCTTACAGGCCAAGATATGCTTCTCTTATGTCCGTTGAATCTTTTATTTGCTCCGCCGGACCCTGGGCCTTTATAGTACCTTCATGCATGACGTAGACATATTGAGAAACTTCCAGGGAGATATCCACGTTTTGCTCCACCAAGAGGATGGTTAACCCCATCTCATTCCTTATCTTTTCGATAGTGTCAAAGACCTCTCCGACGAGCTTTGGAGCGAGACCCTGGCTCGGTTCATCCAGCATCAGTAACTCTGGCCTTGTCATCAAGGCCCTTCCAATGGTGAGCATCTGCTGCTCGCCACCACTGAGGGTGCCGGCTTGCTGTGAAGAGCGAGCCTTGAGTATAGGGAAAAGAGAGTAAACGAGTTCTCTAGATTGCTCCATGAGCCCCTGAGCCCTTTTTGGATAGGCACCCATCATTAGGTTTTCATGGACCGTCATGCTGGGGAAAATATGCTTGCCTTCGGGTACCAATGTCAGACCCAGGGCCACTTTCTTATGGGAAGGAAGAAAGGTTACATCCTGGGATTTAAACTCAATGGTCCCACCCCAGGGTTTGATAGATCCCAATATGGTCATCAAAGTAGTGGACTTTCCCA
>JALVSJ010000161.1 GCA_027024445.1 Desulfobacterales bacterium | reverse complement strand
CCAAGGCCCTAAGAGGCATTCTGAAGGGCAAGCCATCCACGGCCCAAGCTTTGGTCGAGGAGCGAAAGCAGGAGGTAGAAGGTGAAAGCAAGGACGCCCAGGTGCTGACCGGAGACCCTGAATTCAAAAAACTCCAACATCTCATCCGCATCCATTGGCTCCCCTGAAACCAGCGAAGCGCCGTAAAAGAGTTCATTAGACCTCCGAGGGGGTAATCCCTAGTTCATTATGGGAGAGCCCCTATAGTCTCCTTCAGCTCCAGCGTGAACTTTAGCCGCCGTGGCAGGCAAAAATAGTCTAGAGTATTACTTCAGAGATTATCTTTTTCCTCTTTTTCTATCTTTAATCCCATCTCTAGATCATAGGCTACATCTATCACGGGAGGCATTTTGCCTCGACGCGACTGTACTAGCCCCTTTTTCGAAAGAGAGTAATATTGGCTCCATCTTATCGGCACAAGTAGTTGTGTCGCCCCGATAGGATCTCTATCATGGAGTTTCATGTATTCATTCACTAATTGGACAGGGAGCACTTCGATCCCGTCAAACAATCGGTCAAAAGCGTCTTCCAATTCAGGATCGGTCACGAATGGAATCAAGGTTTTTAAAAAAGCGGTATTGAATTCTACTGCTGCACTCTCATAACTTGCTTCCCAGTCTTCGAGAATCTTCCCTTTATAAATTTCGTCTAGCCAGTCCCGGACCATCGCTTCGTCAAGAGGGGAATCATGGTTAAGCATTAAAACCTTTAAGGTTTCCTTCACTAAGGAAGGGTCATAAATTCTTTGCCCATCATCTGGCTTTTCAAAAACATGGACTGGTGCTAAAGGCATTCTGCGCTTTCTGTTCACACGTCCGAACCGCTGAATCAAAGCTTCAAGTGGTGCAGGATCAGAATAAATAGTATCCATATCAATATTCAAGCTCACTTCCACAACCTGAGTGGATACCACCATCAAAGGCCGTCTAGGCTTATGTCCCGATTCGGCCGCTTCCAAAGACGCAGTGGACAAAATACGGCTTTCCTTACTGAGGCGATCGCGTGTGTTAAAACGGCTGTGCAAAAGTATGAGCTCTCCCCCGTGCGGTTTGAATGGACTTTCCAGCGCAGCACTAAAAACCGTCTGAGCCCTTCCGACTGTGTTGCATGTCACTAAAACATTTTTACCATCATTCCAGTCGCGGCATACCTTTGTTAGGTTAGATGCATCCAAAAGGTTTCCCGGAAGAACCCTCAATTGATGTCTGGAGAATGACTTAACCAAAGGTAAAGAAGCGGTAATTACACTAGGGTTTCCGAGGGCTTTCTCCACCCGCTTTTTTATAGGTGAAGGAATGGTTGCTGACATCACAAGGAAACGAGCACCCCATCCTTCATGAAGATATTTTATGGTTTCCAGTATCATTGCAAGACGCCTGGGTTCGTAAGCGTGTATTTCATCGAAAACGAACACTCCCTGGGCATAATCTGCAAGCATGGCCTCATGGCCTTTTAGTCGGAATGCAACTTTAAGCATCTGATAAGGACTAAAAATTACTACCGGTTGGACGTGAAGCTTTGCCAAAGCCTTCATCCATTGCGCAAGACGAGTAGCTTCCTCCACCGAATATCTCTGATCGCTGAAACGCTGATATAATGCCGCAAGGGACCTGCTGTGAATCAGGCTCACCTTACCTGAAAATGCACTGCTAATACGGTCAAACATTGCATTCATACTCGCCTGGTATGGAAGGGTGTAAAAGAGACGTGGGATACCAGCCGAAGATCGACCCTGTCGCGAGGCCCAAAGAATAGCGGCCTCAGTTTTCCCACTACCTGTTGGCGCAATAAGGACACTGTTTCCCTCTGTCCGGCCCGCAGCAATCTGGTGGTCATATAAGGAATCTTTATTTATGGAAAACACCTTTAGTATATGTCTGTGGTGCAGACAAGGACGTTCTCCCTGGACCACATGTGCTGAAGCTGTATAATCCGCCTGTAACATGAATCCTCGTAAAAGAATCCCCAGTGTGGGGGAAAACAATTCATTCCCTGATTCAAGCTCGGAAACCAAAACACGAAAATGATCCAGCCAGAATCTGATTCTCTTCACCCCTTCTTTTCTTATAAGATCTATTGCCTCCTCCCATGGGGGAGGTGGTGGTGGCCCCAACCTCTCTAATTCTGGTTCATTCCATTTTCCATTAGTCCCGGCCTCGTATCGTTGCCACTCCCACAAAACCTTACAAATGTCTAGGTCAATTTCGGATACCAAGTCTCTGATAGGATCATCTTCCACTGCAAGGCCAGAGGGATACAATTGGAAGATATCATGGGCTTCCTTGTGATGTGATACTACGATTGAAGCAACCCAGGTGGCTTCTGTAAACTCAAGATCGTGACAGCACCAATCAACCCAGAGCAAGGAGAGTACCTCGTGACGATGCTGCCAAGTGGGACCACCCCTCAACATGATTTGGAAAGACCGTGCTACCTTACCCCAGTCGTGGAGCCACGCTGATCGTCTCAAAATAAGCCAGAGCCTCGGTAACTCAAAATAATCCTGAAGTTTTGGCCTTAGTTTCGCCAACTCATCAAGGCGAGCCATCAAATTGGAGGTATGTTCTCGGAGGCTCTCGCCTCTATCTTTTCCTTGTTTAGGGCTCTTGGCCCAAATAGCCTCAAGTGCCTCATGCCAATTTAATGAAACTGTCATCCTCTCCAATCCACGTGTGCAGGATCACGCCCAAAGGGTCTCCATTTATTACCGGACCCGTAGGGTCGATCAAGTATCTGGGTTCTGGATCTTCTGAAAAAAGGAGAAAATTACGTGTGTGGACCCGTCTCTCAAGTATTACATATCGGCCAAAAGAAGGTTCTCTTCCACGCTTGTAATCTATGAAACGGGGCATAGTGACAACCCTGCCTGCGCCTGTATGTCTTGCCAAGCTATAGGGTGCAAGGGTAGATTCAAAATAAGCATTTTCCCTTTCTTCCAGTGATACCACTTCAATTCTCCTATATGTAAAAAGATCCTGTGATCGACCAAGCACCACCGTATATCGGGGATGGAGAAAGTAGTCACGCCATTGAGGTCGATTGATATACAAGGTCAATCTTGGATGCAGCAATATTTCCCTACGAAAAGGATTGACCCTTCCCTCCAATCTCTTCTTTATTTCGGTTCCAGGTAGTCGTCCCGTGGCTGGTCCTACCACGTGTATGTGCTCTAAGTCTTCACACACACCCTTGTAAGTTAATTGAACACCGAACTTGACGCCCGCAGGATTAAACCATTGCCCTAGCGCACTGCAAATATGACCATAAATGGTTGTGGGTGGAGGCATTCTGAACGTGGGATGAACACCCTGCATGAAATGAGGATACCGAAATGAGGTGGTTATCCCTTCCGCCGTAATCTTCAATACTTCCATCACTTACTCCTACAAGTATCTTTCTTACGGAGTATTGGTCTATATCAGGAAAACCAGGTCCTATTGCCTTCCTTTTTAAGTGCTTCCACAATTTTTTGGAAGGCCTTTCTTGGATGTAGTATTTTGATTCTCTCTTTGAACTCCACCAATATTCCGCCTTCAGATAAGGCCTTAGAAAAATGGCTCCGCTGGTCGTCCAGATACCCCTGGGTCCACCCCAAATAAACATCAGAGAGGATATCATCACCGAAAACTTGAAGAGATTCATAAAGGGCATCCAGCTTTATAACTGGGCGGTGTTGTAAGTCAGCGCCCACTATGTGTCCAAATATATTGTTTCCCCCTTTGGTGACAGCCATGACCACCAGATCAGGACTCACATCGGTATAATGAATGGTTTGCTTCGCACCTCCATCCAGATGAGCCAATCCCTCAAATAGTGCTGACACGCGTGCGATTCTTTTTTCAAGGGGAAGTCTATATGCCTTTTCCTCTTCTAGGTGCTCGAGTCCCTTTTCTTCAGCCTCCTTTTTTCTTGTTTCGTCAAGATTAAGGTATCCTGTTTTTTGTCTATAGGTGAAGGTCCCTACTGCATGAAGGTCAAGCGAAAACATCCCCCTTAAGGGTTGTCTTATAAAACTGGTGTTCGTGGGGTACAGGATCTCCATCATGGCGGCTCATAACTCCGAAGTCATCGACCGCACCAGTGGGTGCTACGGATACTATGGTACTGACTCTGAATGGAGATACCCTGGTAACTGTTTCTTTGGTAGGTGTCTCCCCAGCACGAGATTCATCGGCTTCACGAGCAACCTTGGCCGATTTACGCTTTGAGGGTGCCCGCATATAACCAAAAAGGTCGTCGTCCCAATATCTTATTGGATTGGCATCCGTATAGGCAACTTTCTCTTCCCTATAAACGGGTGCAGCCACCCATCCCCACTCCCCCTGTTCAAGGGTTTTACGCAGCCAGTAACGGAAGGCTTGAGCGGAAACGTAGGGATAACCTCCCTCCCTTGTAGGAATTATCTTCACTCCCACCGTGTTGTCTGTTCTAGAGCCTGGGATTTGACCCAGGTTATTCAAAGCTGACGCTGGTGCATCAATTAGGAATAATCCTGTTACAAAAGCCATTTCTCTGACCTCCTTTTGTGTATATTATTGCCTAGGGTTAGGTATTAAGGACTTCGGAATTTTCCGCAATCTCTCCCAACTCATCCAAGTGGTCCTTAACCCAACCCGCCTGATAGAGCTGCTCGATCATACGAATAAGCACCAAGTCCCTTGCAAGCCTCCAATCATGTTGTGGTAGGCTCTCCCCTTTCTCGAATACTGCAATAAATTGCTCAAATGTAATTAATGGCGACTGACCCCTTCGGACCCTGGCGTGGCTAGCTTTGATGAGGGCCAGTCTAAGATACTGGTAATTTTTAGTAGTTAAAAAAGTCTGGAAGAAACGCCGATCGTTTTCCTCCTTCACATAACTTGCCAGCACATCTCCCAATGTCCTGATATGGTTAATTCTTTCCTGCTCCATAAACACCACCTTTCTTAAAAATAGTTCTGTTAAGGGCCATGATATCAGTCCTGCCTCCCCGCGAATGGAATACCTAGCTCTTGGATCACTCGGTCTTCGCGATCGCTGGGGAATCCTCAAAAAATAGGTGCGTATGAACATTGCCGTATTTTCCGGCAATTTGAGTAGGTCCTCATATAATGTATTATAGCTTGGGATAACAGGCTCAGCTGCCCTCTTTTTACTCCTTTTCTTTATGGCTACGATTTCCCAACCCCTCTCCCGTATCTTATCCCACTGCTCTCGATAACGAGGAGTCAAAGCCACTCTCAAAAAGCTTCCTACCTCAAGTGGAAGTTCATAGATTGCTAGGTCAACACCTTGGCCGCTGTTACTAAGGTGATAGGCCGTGATAGAGGCTGGAGTAACAGGATCATGTCCCATGGTCAAACGCTCCTCTTCAATGTCCAAAAGACTACCAACAAGCAAGGTGCCGATCTTGTGCTTGGGCTCAGGAAGCTTGGTCTCACGCGCTAGCTGTGCAGCTTGAATGTGTTTTCTATTCGTTTGAAGGAACCTTTTTGCAAAACGCACCATAAGGTCACCGTCATCACTGTGTACCGCTAGTAGCCTGCCAGCTACTTTGGAGCAGCCGAGCGGGAATGCCTGGATCGCCAGGAGGGCTACCCCTGAAATTGGAATACCTGCATCGCCGTAAGGATGGAAATTAATAACATTTTCACCTGTAACCAGGGGAATGTGTTGTCTAAAGGCCCTTCCGGGTGGGAGCTTATTCTTATCATCCAGCGACAGACCAATTGCTGGGAGGCCGGTGAACACGCAGCGCTCAGTGGAATGGGCAGGGACCCTTTCTCTATAACATCTCAAGACACGCTCAGCATAGGCTTCACGCTTCTCAGGAGCCTTCTCAAAGGCTGGCTGAGTAAAACCGCTATTGGGAAACGCAACGGTCAAAAACGATTTCAGTGGGTTTACCACGTAATTCTGGGCCATGTAGTCCGCTATGGCATCATAATCTTCCTCCGTCAAATCCTCAGGTGTTGACTTGCCTACAAAAGCCGTGATCGTGGCGAGACCCACATCCACCAAGGGATGACCGCTAAATGATGGCACTCAATCACCTCCCTTTATTCTCAAGGGTATT
>JALVSJ010000160.1 GCA_027024445.1 Desulfobacterales bacterium | reverse complement strand
AAAAGAGGTAGCTGACATCCTCCAGATCTGTGCTTTTGGATTTCCAAAGGGTGAGGATAACCAGCCTTTCATCGATGTAGGGATGGGAACCATTGATATGAACAAGGCAGTGGTGCTTGTCATAGGTCACAACGCACCTCCTGCAATGAACATCGCAGACTACCTTGAAGCTAATGGCCTAACAGATGAGGTTGACATTGCTGGAATCTGCTGCACAGCCAACGACATTGGAAGATACTACGAGAAGGCCAAGATCGCTGCAGCCTTAAGCAGGCAGCTCAAGGTCATCAGGGCTGGTTTGGCTGATGTTATAGTTATTGACGAGCAGTGCATTAGGGCGGATATACTCTATCATGCAGGCAAGCTTGGAATCCCGGTGATATGCACAAATGACAAGGCGATGCATGGGCTGAGGGATATGACCAAGGAAGATCCAAAGGACATCATAAAATACGTGCTCGACGGTGCTCCGGGTGTTGTTGTCCTAGATCCGCTTAAAGTCGGTGAGGTCGCAGCAACGATCGCTTTGGAGAGGAGAAAGAAGAGAGAGGGTGAGATTAAGCCGAAATTGAGCGAAGAAGAGTTCATGGAGTATGCAAAAGCATGCACACAGTGCGGAAACTGCACGTATGCGTGCCCACAGGGAATAAGAATTGGAGAGGCAATGGAAGCTGCCGAGAGCGGAGACAGATCTTTGCTGGAAAATAGATGGGACATCTGCATCGCTTGCGGAAGATGCGAGCAGGTTTGTCCGAAAGGTATACCGATCATAGACATGCTCAACTTCGCAGCTTGGGAGAGAATAAAGAACGAGAAGGGCAAGATCAGAAGGGCAAGGGGCCCGGTAAGGGATACGGAGATCAGGGAAGTTGGAGCGCCGATAGTTCTGGGTACGATTCCCGGTATAATAGCTCCAATAGGATGCGGAAACTACCCGAATGGAACTGAGGAAGTATACACGATAGTTCGAGAATTTGCATCGAGAAACTACATCGTAACGTTAACTGGCTGCATGGCTTTTGATGCTGCATTATACAAGAACGAAGATGGTCAGGGCGTTTTTGAAGAGTTCCATGACAGATTTGATGCTGGGGGAGTTATAAACATCGGAAGTTGTGTCTCCAATGCACACATCCATGGTGCTGCGATCAAAGTCGCAAGAATTTTCGCGATGAGGAACATAAAGGCGAACTATGAAGAAATAGCAGATTACATCCTCAACAGAGTTGGAGCTTGCGGTGTAGCATGGGGTGCAATGAGCCAGAAAGCTGCAAGCATTGCTACTGGATTCAACAGGCTTGGTGTGCCGGCAGTTGTAGGGCCACATGGAAGCAAATACAGGAGAGCTTTCCTCGGACAGCCATACAGAGATGAGGACTGGATTATGTACGACATAAGGAGAGGGGAAGAAGTAAGAGTTGAGCCCGCTCCGCAAGACTTGCTTGTAGCTGCAGAAACGCTTGAAGAGGCTTTGCCGTTGATGGCGAAACTCTGTATAAGGCCTGCTGACACTGACAGAGGAAGATCGATAAAGCTAACACACTACATCGATCTCAGCCTCAAGTATCTAGGAAAGCTTCCTGAAGACTGGCACCTCTTCGTCAGAACGGAATCGGATCTGCCGCTTGCGAAGAAGGAAGAGCTACTAAAGATCCTCGAGGATGAACACGGATGGAAGATCGACTGGAAGAAGAAGAAAATCCTTGAGGGGCCAATGAGAGGCTACGATGCAGGGTTCAACCCAACGAATGTCAAGCGAATATTCGAACATGGGCCATTACCGTTGGGAGGGGAGTAAAATGGCTGAAGCCAAGCCTTTCGACACGGCAAACATCCCCGGGCCAAAGATGGCGATGATTGCCAAGCCGAAGTCCGTTGCCTCGATGATTAAAAGGGCAAAGAGGCCACTTCTGATCGTAGGGC
>JALVSJ010000159.1:628-1926 GCA_027024445.1 Desulfobacterales bacterium | reverse complement strand
CCCTTAAATTTCCACCTGATGTAAGATTTATTTTGCCTCCTTTCCTAGAAGACTCTGAGTACCGGCTGGAAATCAGATTCAAGGACGAAAAGGGCTTAAGAAAGGCGCTTCAGGGGCTCTGGGAGGCTTCGGGCACATTATCCCTGGAGCCGCCTTTGCTCGAAGCCTTGAGGTCCATGCCTAAACGAGATAAACGATGAAATACCATATAAGTGAATTATACGTTGAGCCTTCTGTGAGGAAAGTCCCCTTCGTTGCTAAGGCCCTCGAGGAGGTCAGGCGTCTTCAGGGGGAACTGAAGATCTGTTCTGAACCCACTGTACAGAATATCCCAGTCGATCCCCTGGAAAAGGACAAAATATACCTGCTTTCTTATCCCGGCCAATTCCTCAAGCCCTGTCCGGGAACCGTAGAGCACATTTGCTGCGGCTATCAGATCCTTAATGTGGGCACGAACTGTCCGATGGACTGCAGTTACTGTATCTTGCAAAGCTACTTCAACCAGCCTGGGCTGAGAATTTTTGCCAACATAGAACAAGGACTCGAGGAAGTACTGGGGGTGATTGACTCGGCTCCCCAGCGTATTTTCAGGGTGGGAACGGGAGAATTCACTGACAGCCTGGCCCTCGACCCAATGGTTGGATGGACCGGACTGCTTCTGCCCGAGTTTTCCCGCCGAAAGAATGCAATTCTTGAACTGAAAACAAAGACTGACAATATTAACGGCATATTGGAAACGGGAATTCGTGACAGAATAGTTGTTTCATGGTCTCTGAATAGCCCAAAAGTAGCCTCCCATGAAGAACATCGGGCGCCGAGCATAAAAAAGAGGCTTGAGGCAGCTAGAATATGCCAGAAAGAAGGGTATGTAATCGGATTTCATTTTGATCCTCTCTTTCACTATCCAGGCTGGCAGGAAGATTATCTTGAGACCGTCGAGATGATCGACAAATACATTGAACCCAAAGGCATAATTTGGATTAGCATGGGCACTTTCAGATTTATGCCACATCTTAAGCAAATAATCAGAAGGAGGCATCCCGATTCATTTATACTGGATGGAGAATTTGTACCTGGTAAAGACGGAAAGATGCGTTATTATAAACCCATTAGGGTAGAACTCTACTCCTATGTGAAGGAACTGCTGGAACAATGGTCCTTGGATTTGGGGCTTTACCTATGTATGGAGGCCGCTGACGTCTGGGAGGTAGCAATGGGCTGGAACCCTGAAGATTCCGAGGGGCTTGGAACTTATTTAGACCAGAGGGTAAAGAAAATTTTTGGCTAGCTTTTGGACG
>JALVSJ010000159.1:0-618 GCA_027024445.1 Desulfobacterales bacterium | reverse complement strand
TTGTGGGGGCCGGTACAATGGGCAATGGGATAGCCCAGGTAGCGGCACAAATAGGATGCGAAGTAGTAATGAGGGACATTGAGGACGCGTTCGTAGAGAGGGGAATGAAAAATATCGAAAAATTCCTCAGCAAGAGCGTGGAAAAAGGGAAACTGGAAGCCAGCGAGAAGGATGCTATCCTGGGACGCATAAAGGGAACAACCGATATGGCCGAACTGAAGGATGTAGATTTTGTGGTAGAGGCGGTCATAGAGGACCTGGACCTCAAGAAGAAGGTATTTAAAGAACTCGATGAGCTGTGCAGACCTGAAGTCATCCTTGCAACAAATACCTCATCCATGTCCATAACTGAGATTGCTTCAGCAACCTCCAGGCCAGACAAGGTCTGCGGTATGCATTTTTTCAATCCTGTTCCGCTCATGAGGCTTGTGGAAATAATCCGTGGATATTTTACCAGCGATGAGACCATCGCCACCACCACAGAGCTTGCCAAGAAGATGGGTAAAGTAACCGTTGAGGTCAAAAAAGACTCTCCAGGCTTCATTGTTAACAGGATTATGATTCCCCATATGATCGAGGCAATCAAGATTGTCGAAGAGGGGATCGCATCTATAGAGG
>JALVSJ010000158.1 GCA_027024445.1 Desulfobacterales bacterium | reverse complement strand
GAGGAGATTTCTGAGCTGTCCTCGGTCCGAGTCTGGTTGAATACTACTGCAGTGGGTGTGTTTTCCGATGGAATCGTGGGGGTAGTAAAGGGCCGGACCTACCGAATGATAAGGCCCAAGAAGCTGCTGGTTGCCACTGGTGCCAGGGAAAAGATGCTTACCTTTCCTGGCAACACATTACCGGGTGTGTATGGGGCCGGAGCCTTCCAGACATTGGTCAACAGGGACTTAATCAGGGCCTCTGATAGGGTGTTCATTGTGGGTGGTGGCAACGTGGGCCTGATTGCAGGGTATCATGCCATTCAGGCGGGAATAGAGGTGGTAGGGCTGGCCGAGGCCTTGCCCCAGGTGGGGGGATACAAGGTCCATGGGGACAAGTTGAAACGTTTGGGAGTCCCCATCTTCACCAGCCATACTGTGGTGGAGGCCCATGGAAAGGATCACGTGGAGGCTGTCACCATAGCGAGGCTGGATGAGCAATGGAATATTGTGCCAGGCTCGGAAAAGACGTTTGAGATAGACACATTGCTCATTGCAGTAGGCCTTGCAGAGGTCAACGAGTTCTATCTCAAGGCGAAGCAATGGGGCATGGACGCGTATGTGGCCGGTGATGCAGGGGAGATTGCCGAGGCGTCGGCTGCCATGTTTACGGGCAAGATCGAAGGGCTAAAGATAGCCAGGGCATTGGGCAAGACGAAACAGCCCATTCCGCAGGAATGGGAGGAGAAGGCAGAGGTGCTTAAATCAAAGCCGGGGCGTGTTTCCATCAGGACAGCTTCCCGTGACACCTCTAACGTCATGCCCGTGTTTCATTGCTACCAGGAGATTGCATGCAATCCCTGTACCTCAGTATGTCCTGAAAATGCCATAAAGACAGAAGGCGACCAGATAACGGGCCTGCCTTACATAACCGATGTGGAGCTGTGCAAGGGGTGTCTATCCTGTGTGGCAGTTTGTCCGGGTCTGGCCATTACGCTTGTTGATTATCGCCAAAATGCCGAGCGGCCCACAGTAACCCTTCCATATGAAATATGGCGCGAGGCTGTGGCTCCGGGTCAGGAGATCCAGGTAACAGACGATGACGGAAGTGTCCTGGGAAGTTACGAGGTGAAGAAGGTTAGGTCCCTCAAGAAGAAATTCCCGCGCACACTCCTTGTCCAGGTGGAAATGGAACCTGACAAGGCCTTGAAGGCAATAGGGATAAAGGTACAGCATGATGAAGTCAGACCCGCAAAGGCTTACGAGGAGAGGCTTCCTGCTGATGAAGCTATAGTATGTCGGTGCGAGAGGGTGACTGCCGGGGAGATAAGGCAGGCTATAAGAGAAGGTGTCAGGGACATAAACCAGTTAAAGGCCATAACCCGTGCAACCATGGGGGCCTGTGGGTCAAAGACATGCAGGCCCATGATCCTGAGGCTGTTCCAGGAGGAAGGTATTGATCCAGGCCAGGTGGTTGACAGGGTGGACCGCCCACTATTTGTGGAAGTTCCCATAGGGGCATTTGCCGGAGTATTTGGAGACGATGCAGATGAGTAATTATGACGTGATAGTAATTGGAGCGGGATCTGTGGGTGTGCCCACGGCCATGGCGCTTGCCGAGCAGGGCACCAAGGTCCTGGTTATCGACCAGAACGCCTCCCCAGGGCAGGGGGAAAACAAGCATGCGATAGGGGGCATCCGGGCTACCCATTCATCCCCGGGAAAGATCCTTACGGCCCTTCGGTCCTTGGAGATATTTTCCACATGGGAAGAGAACACTGGAGAGGACATTGAGTGGCTGCAGGGGGGGTACCTCTTTCCGGTCTACAGAAAAGAAGAAGAGGAAATCTTGAAGAGCATTTTGCCAGTCCAGAAGAAGTATGGGCTTAATATAGATTACGTGGGACCTGAGAAGGTAAAGGAGGTGCTGCCAGGGGTCAATGAAGAAGGGCTGCGGGGTGGGACGTATTCTCCTGAGGATGGTTCGGCTTCCCCTCTTCTGGCTATAAATTCGTTCTACCGCAAGGCGGTCTCAATGGGAGCGGAATTCAGGTTCGGGCTTCATGTGGACAGCATCCTTTGCGAGAACAATGAAGTGAGGGGAGTGAAGGCAGGAGAGCACACCTTCAGTGCGCCCGTGGTGGTGGAGGCGGCAGGGCCTTTTTCCAGGACGTTGTGTGGTACGGCAGGGGTTGACGTGCCGGTCAATCCTGATTCCCATGAAGCCGCAATTACCGAACCGGTGAAAAACTTCTTTGGCTGCATGGTGGTGGACCTGAGACCGGGCCCGGGGTCCAAGAACTTTTATTTCTACCAAAACAGGCGGGGCCAGGTGGTCTTTTGCATCACACCTGATCCTCCAATCCTGGGCACTGACAAGAGAGAGACGTCTGTGTTTCTGCCCCAGGTGAGCGCCAGGATGGTGGCGCTCCTGCCCAGGCTGAAGAACCTTAGGGTGCGGCGCATGTGGCGAGGCCTCTATCCCATGACGCCTGATGGATCTCCCATAGTGGGGTGGAACAGGGATGTGAAGGGACTTCTCCATGCCACGGGCATGTGCGGCCAGGGATTCATGCTGGGGCCGGGAATTGGAGAACTGGTGGCCAGGATGATAACAGGTGAGACAACGGAAAATGATGAGGTGATATTGGAGGAGTTTTCTCCCTACAGGCAATTTGCCGGACAGGAGGCACTAAAATAATTCAGAAGCGTTGGCAGAACTGGAAGGCATGGGAGGGAAGGATAATGAAATCACACTGTATGGCGCCGAAGAACCAAAGACAATGGGGTATTTACGAATTGCGCATTACGAATAACAGACAACTAATAACCCCAGATTATGCGCCAATATTCAAATTGCCTTGTGGAGAAATGTGTAACATTCTTGTGCCGTCACGTGTTTGATGAAATGCAATGGGATATCGTTTTGCTACGTTCGCTGCAGCGTCGGAAGATCCTTTTCAGACTGCATCTGACTCCTCACAGGGGGGCGGTCCTCCCCGCCTGCCCGGCGGGCAGGGCTCACCTGTCTACCCTGCCTGCCATCCGCATTCAGGCAGGCGTCCGGAGCCAGGCAGGCGGGATGCCCGAGGGCATCGTGACGGGCTGCGCTATTCGTAACTTGAGCATCCCTACTCGGACCGCCACGAGAGTTCAAGGGAGGCTCATCCGGTAGATGCAGTCTTCAAAGGACCTCCCGACGCTGCTTCCCTGCCTGGCGGCAGGCAGGGGGAACATCCCATTGCCTTAAACTGCTTCGGCTGGCCTTCGCGCATAATCTGGGCCAATCACTAATACCGAATAACGACCACAGATGAGCAGTGAACGGAGAACGGACAAAAGCCTGCGGCAGCAGTGATTGTTGGCATGACCGAAATTGCCACCTAGGAGGGTAAGAGAAATGAATGAGATAAAAGCCAAGGAAATTAAGACAATGGAGTATAAACGGCCTGAAATAGACCGTGGATATGCGAACCAAATCCTGCAAATAGACCTCAGTGCACCTGAGATTTCAATTGAGCCGGTGACAGAGAAAATGAAGGAGGTATTCGTTGGCGGCAAGGGGTTCGATCTATGGTTGCTATGGAATTCAGTCAATGAAAATACCAGGTGGGATGATCCTGAGAACGCCATCTGCATTGCCTCTGGACCTTTAGGCGGGACGCCCACGTTTCCCGGGTCAGGGAAAAGTATTGTTACGGCCATTTCTCCCACTACCGGGATACCAATAGATTCTAATGTGGGCGGATATTTTGGTCCCTATCTGAAGTTCTCAGGCTTTGATGCCTTGAAGGTAGTTGGAAAGGGCTCCGGAGACACCGTGGTATTTGTGGACGGTGTAGGACAGAAGATCCAGATATATGATATGCCAGGTTTGCCTGATGACTCCTATGGGCTCTCGGCAGTACTGACGGATTTCTTTGCCGAAGGGAAAAAACAAGACATCTCGGTGGTGTCCACAGGTCCGGGAGCCAAACACACCTTGATCGGATGTCTCAACTTTACCTGGTTTGATACCAAGCGCCAAAGGGTGCGGTACAAGCAGGCTGGGCGGGGAGGGATAGGGACTGTATTTGCAAATAAAGGGATAAAGGCTATCGTTGCGCGGTGGAACATGGTTACCCTCGAGAGCAACCACCCTGCTGACAAGGAGACCCTGAAGGCGGTTTCCAAGGCCTATTCCAAGGAAATAAGAGAGCTGGACCCCAAACAAAACGAGATGTCCAAGATTGGCACTACACACCTTGTGCCCATCATGAACGACTTTGACCTGCTCCCCACACATAACTTCCGCTATGGCAGTCACCCTGGGGCCAATAATATCGGCCGTGAGGTATATCAGCACGTCTTTGACCCGGGCTTCGACGGATGCTGGAAGGGATGCACGGTAGCCTGTTCCCACGGTGTAAAGGACTTTGTCCCTATGACAGGTCCTTATAAAGGGCAGAAGGTGTTTGTGGACGGTCCCGAGTATGAGACCATCGCAGGGTGCGGGTCCAACATAGGGGTTTTTGACCCGTTCGCAATTCTTGAGATGAATTTTTACTGCGATGCCTACGGCCTTGATACCATTTCAATGGGTACCTCAATTGCCTTCGTGATGGAGTGCTTTGAACTGGGGCTCATAAATACTTCGCAAACAGGGGGTCTGGACCTGAGTTTCGGGAATCGCCTGAGCGCCCTGGAGCTATTGCATCAGATGGCAAGGGGTGAGGGTTTGGGTGCCATTGTAGGCCAAGGGATCAGGAGGATGAAGGAAATATTCGAGAGAGAATACGGTGCAGACCCGGAGATTCTGAGAGATATCGGCATGGAGTCGAAGGGTCTGGAATTCTCCGAGTATATGACGAAGGAGTCCCTTGCCCAGCAGGGGGGATACGGTCTGGCCCTCAAGGGACCTCAGCATGACGAGGCCTGGCTAATATTCCTGGACATGGTTCACAATTACATGCCTTCCTTTGAGCAGAAGGCAGAGGCCCTTCACTGGTTTCCCATGTTCCGGACCTGGTTTGGTTTATGCGGGTTGTGCAAGCTGCCGTGGAACGACATAGTGCCTGAAGACAATAAAGACACACCGGAGCCTGCAAAGGTGATGAAGCACGTCCAGTGGTATGCTCAATACTTCAGTGCTGTCACGGGGAGGGAGGTGACGCCTGATGACCTCATCACCATGAGCGAGGCAGTGTATAATTTCCAGCGCATATTTAACCTCAGGATGGGTCAGGGTCGCAGAGAGCACGACACCATACCATACCGGGCGATGGGGCCTGTGACCATAGATGAGTACGAATCTCGAAGAGAAAGATACGATAAACAGTTGAAAGAGAAGTATGGGATTGATGTGGAGGGTAAAAGCACGGAAGAGAAGCTGGAGACCCTGAGGAAATTCAGGGAACAGGAATACGAGCGACTGAAAGACGCAGTCTATGAGAGGCGGGGGTGGACCAGCGATGGCATCCCCAAGGTTGAAACTGTGAAGAGGCTTGGAATAGATTTTCCGCAGGTACTTGAAGTACTCAAGCAGCACGGCGTAACTTCGTGATCAAGGTGGGTGACGAGAAGATACCGTGGCATGATGGAATGACCGTAGCCAGCCTCCTGGCGCAGAGGGATGACGGTCACATGTATGCTGTGGTGCGCCTGAACGGAAAGCTCATTTCAAGACCAAAATTTGAATCTACACCAATCCCCGATAATTCAGAAGTCATATTGATTCCAATGGTGGCAGGCGGATAATAAAGAGGAAAAACGTAAATCGCCCATGCCCTGATGATTGGGGCATGGGCGATTCCTTTTCCTTAGACCCTTAAACCTTAGACCTTAAACCCTAGGCCTTCTATTTATACGGCACCAGTTTTCCGCCTTTGTAAACCATTCTCTGGTAGTAATCTGTTTCCTGCATGCCGTCCTTGTCAAAGGATTTATCCCCGGTTACACCCTTGTAGACCCTGCTAACAGGATAGAGTGCGTGGGCTATGGCGTCAGTGTTGGTGCTCCCAGACATGCAGAGCGCCAGACCCGCTAACCAGGTAGCATCATAGGCATAAGCGCCAAAGGCCGTCTGCTTGGCATTTGCCCCGAACCTTTTCTTGTAATTGGCATGGTATTCTTTGTACCGTTTGCCTC
>JALVSJ010000157.1 GCA_027024445.1 Desulfobacterales bacterium | reverse complement strand
GGGCAAGACGATTAGAGCAAAATAATTAGGGGCAAGACGATTAGAGCAAAATAATTAGGGGCAAGACGATTAGAGCAAAATAATTAGTTTGACTTTGTAACTTTTAACCGCTGTCATAGCTGCCCCTCACTTCAGCATTCTTTCTTGGCAGCGGGCGTGAGACTTCATGGCTTGTTGCCGTTGTCGGTGACGTTGCTCCAGTTGAAATATGACCTCTTCTTCAGTCACGTCACGACGAGGAAGAAAATGGGACAGCAAATCCTCAATGTCGGCACAGGATAGGAGGGGATAAGTTTCCTCATGAAAAATTCTTTCAGAAAGCATAAACAACATCGCCATCATTACGATAGCCATGTGGTGGTGCCAGGCTCGCCACTTTCTGACCTGGTAATCGGCCATGCCGCATTCGCTTTTCGCATCCTCAAAAGTACGCTCGACCCAATAGCGTTGTCTCTGCATCCAGCCCAGCCGTTTAAGCGTGGTCCTCTTTGGGGCATTGGTCAAAGAAATCTTTGTGTCTGGATTATCCCCCAAAGTCTTCGTTACAACCAATGTCCAGGGCTTAACCTTATCGGACTCGCCATCCCATATGTAAACTTTCAAACGACAAATCCGGACCCTGAGTACACCACGGGTGGTTTTTCGCAGCGTCACATTCTTCCAACGACGTGGAGAGAGACCGTTCACAAGATCCCGGACTTCAATTCCTTTTTCATCACTCTTATACTTTCTGAATCGTGGGCCAGGCTTCTTGACCTTTTTCGGCAAATAGGGCTCAGGGTTTCTCAGATACACTTGAAAGTCAGAGTGAAGATCTACACAGAAAGTTTCGCCCATATCATCAAGGGCAAAACAGAATGCAGGTCCTTTTCCGTATCCTGCATCGGCCCCTACCCAGCCAAAATTAAGACCGTTTTTCCGGGCGTGTTGAACCAGTTCCAAAGCAAGTTCAATTTTCGTTCGGAACCTTCTCTCATCCTCAGGTATACCCGCGCGTTTGCACCGTTCAGGATCATTCGTCCATTCCCGGGGCAAATAAAGTCGTACATCAACAGGGGCTGCATATTGGCCGTTGGCCAGCGCACCAAACACCGCCACTTGACCATTGTCAACCTTACCCAACCGGCCCAACCATTGGCGGGCAACACCAACAGATTTTTTCCCCTGTTTGGCAAACCCGCTCTCATCTATCAAAAAGCAGGCATTGCGGCCGCCCAAAAGACTATTAACATCACGGGCCACATGATCGATTACATCTCTATGATTCCATTTCGAGTGGGTGAGAAATTGTTGAAGGTTGCGCGATTTGGAGTCCGGTACTACCTCAGCCATACGGTCCATATTCTTACGCGAACCGGCTTGCATCAAACCACAAGCATACTGGCGGGCCTTGTCCGAAACGTTATGACGATAAGATTGGAAATGTTCTGTGTAGGTGTCCACAAAGGAAACAAAGCGACTCCCTACGCCGGCAAGCGCCGGCGGGCGGGGGGTTGCATAAATTTCCCTCCTTTGTTCAGTAGAATGTTTCCGTTGGTGTTAGCATAGTGTGGCCTTACTACCATTTTCCAAGGGAGAAGTCAAGAAATATCTTTACAAAGTCAAATTAGCAACTGGGAGATGTAGTGTACCGAATAGCTGACACCGAACCTGTCGTAAATGAGAGCCTGGATCATGGGGCTGCGCCAACAAGCCCCAGGAAAGCCCGCCTTGGCGGGTCCCTCTGTGATGAAATTAGCCAGTTCCTTTTTTTGCGTCTTGGTCAATTTAGGAGGCCTTCCTGGGCTTTTCTTTGGAATCAGGCCTTCTACACCCTTTAGGAGCACAGCATTTACCCATAACCGAATGGATTCTTCACTAACTTGCAGCATTTTTGCGATCGCACGATACGGGATTCCTTCGGATACTGAAAGCACCGCTAATATCC
>JALVSJ010000156.1 GCA_027024445.1 Desulfobacterales bacterium | reverse complement strand
CCTTTTCCAGCCACGATACCTTTTCCAGTCACGGTTCCCTTTCCAATCACAATACCTCTTCCGCTCACCGTGCCTGTTCCTTTCTTGTAGTGCACGTTGCCGTTCTTGTCTTTCCAGATGGCCACACCGGTTCCGCTGGCAGTACCCTGCCCTTTTCCGATCATGGTACCCGTGGCAACACCCTTCCCTTTTGCCCATCCTTTGCCTTTTGCGGACCCGGCAATCGCAGGGTTAAAGGCAATCAGCAATAGTGCACATACCCCCAGTAAGATCATCATTCCCGTAGTCTTTTTCCTCATCGTACCTTCCTCCTCTCGTTTTTTTGCCCAGTAAGACGTACGGGAACTCCATTTGGTCTACAAGAAATTGCGGGTTTATTAGCAAAAACAGGGTCACCTTCACTTTTAAAAGCATCTGTAGATCTAGGCGGATGATCAGCCGAACTTTTGAGTCCTTATAATTTCCTCTTCTGGGTCTGGGTGTTCTATTTTGATTTTGTATTCACATGGATCCCTATTAGTCTCCACTGGCTTCCTTCCATCCAGTACTTCAAATCAAATGCCAGCTTCATCTTAGACAGATCATAGTGTCCCCTTACATGAAGTGCTCCTTCCTCTATGGCTGGGGCATCTTCAAAGACAGGTACCTTTCCCTTGACCTCGGTGAGATCTATCTTCTTTTGAAGAAAGAAGGAGGAAAAAATTTCAGCCAGTTCCTCCTCAGATGTTTGTTTCTGCCATACACTAGCTATATTGTGGTACATTTCCTTAAAGTCCTGGTTCTTGATAGACTTGGCAATGAGCATCATGGTGCTATTGACCAGCTTGATCAGATCTGATTGCGGTGGCACCTGCAAAACCTTCCCGGGGGGCGGCTCAGGTGCACCTGTTGCCACATTGATGCCCATCAATTTCCACTCATCGCTCTCAAGTGCATAGGTGAGACGGAACCTAACTGTCATCACTTTCATATAATATTTGCCTTTTAGAACCAACGGACGATCTGGATCAATAGAGGGTCTCTTGTCAAAGACAGGATCGGTTCCCTTAATAATAGAGAGATCCACTTTGCTTTCCACAAAACTGCTGAAGGCATCGGCAAATTCTTCTGCAGTCGTTTCTTCTTTTAGCGAACCAGAGCATGTTTCATAAAGTTTGGAAAAATCTCCAGAGCTAACTGCATCAGCAAAAAGATACATGGTAGAATTGACCAGTTTCTTGAGATCAATGTTTTCCAGCGCGGCAGGTTTCTTACCTGCGGACAGAAGATCTTCCGCAGCAATCTCCATCTCCCTGTAACCAGCCAAGCTCTCGAGTGCTTCAAAAATGGGGGTCAACAGCGCCAAGCCAATATAGCAGTCGGCCCTTGAGAAAAGGACCAGGGCAAGTTCGCCCTTATCTTCGCCGATATTCACGTTCCATACTTGAGCCTTTACTGGAGGGTGAATGAACCTGCCTTTCAACCGCCCAGGAGTTCCTGGCTTTACCAATTTAACTCCTGCGGCGGTGAAATCCTTTTTCAGTTTCTCAAAAACTTCATCAGGATTCTTTTCATGACTTAGTGAAACTCCCTTCACATGGAGAAAAGCTCCCATCTTTGCCTTTCCCTTGCCCGTTTTCTTTGGCAAAAGGGATAGATCCACCCCTGATACGCCATCGGGTGCCTCAGTAGGCTCTTTGATAGTCCAGGAAGATGGGTAGCGGAATTTGAGAATAGGAACCTTCTTGCCTGAGTATGCCTTCATGGGCTCTGCAAAGGGGGTAGGAGATTTCTTTTTAACCGTGAAAGAGATTGCAGCTGCCCCAAAAATCTTGGCATATTTTTCAAATAGGGGCTCAGGTGCTGCGCAGTATATTGTAAATAAGCGCTCACCGTGCTTTGAAACTGTAGCCCGGCCTAGCCATGTAACCTTCTTTTGTTTTGAACGAAGGAGGGCATCATTGACTTCCCTGCCATTGAATATGCCCCGTCTTTCTAACAGCTTTTCGTACCCTCCTTTCTGGGCAATAAGGGACATCCAGTCTCTTATATCTATCTCAAAAGGTGTCCTGAAACACGCTACCTTTATGAAAGCTTTTTCCCCCTCTGTGAGTGGTAGCACCAAGGCAATGGTTGCTTCGCCGCAACCAAGAATCTCACTTTCAAGTAATTGCTCATAAGCTTTCCTCGCACTTTTTCCTTGCAACAGGGCCGAAGCAACTTCCTCCTTACTGAGCTTTATCTGTATCTGCTCCCATGTCTTGGGCACGAGCATACTGAAAGCCAGGTCTTCTCTGCCCAACGGCTTGAAGCGCATGTTGAAAAAAAGGTTTCGGATTTCTTGCGCTGAAAAAAGGTCTTTAGTAGGCATAAGCCTATCAGGGTCCAGGTCGGTAGCAAAGAGATGACCATAAGATATGAGACACATGATCCCCACAATAAGGGCAACTCGCGTGAACCTTTTCATGGTACCCTCCCTGAATAGAAGAACAAGTGCTGTAGCGGCCCTCACGCCGCCAATATCCTTCATCCGTCTTCCCAAGCGCCCCTGTCCTTATGCTGACAGGGATGCAATTATCATCTGCTTCGTGCGAAGGCGGGGTCTGCTCCGTTCGCAAGATCACGCCTTAGCCTCTGGAAAGGCAGGGCATGTAATGGAGAGCATGGTAAAAAAAGCCCATTCTTTACGAGTCTTCATTATTGCTTTAACCCAGATTATGCGCGAAGGCCAGCCGAATCAATTTAAGGCAATAGGATGTTCCCCCTGCCTGCGGTCAGGCAGGGAAGCAGCGTCGGGAGGTCCTTGGAAGACTGCATCTACCGAATGAGCCTTCCTTGAACTCTCGTGGCGGTCCGAGCAGGGATGCTCAGGTTACCAATGACGCAGCCCATCACGATGCTCTCGGGCATCCCGTGAGTCCTGCCCGCCGGGCAGGCCTGTCTGCCCTGCCTGCCATCCGCATTCAGGCAGGCGTCCGGAGCCAGGCAGGCGGGGAGGACCGCCCCCCTGTAAGGAGTCAGATGCAGTCTGAAAAGGATCTTCCGACGGCGCAGCGAACGTAGCAAGACGAGGTCCGATTGCCTCTCAACAAACAGGTGCCGCAGAAAAGTGTTACACATTGCTCCACAAGGCAATTTGAATATTGGCGCATAATCTGGGTTTAAATCTTGAACCTGTCCAATATCTTAGTCAACACCCTTCTGTCATTAGTATATACACTGACACTGGCTCTCGCATAAGTGGTAAAACTCAAGGGGCCCGACTCTACATATACACGATATGTTCCAGAAGATGGTGGCTTGAATGCAAAGGATCTGGTCTTGTGGGAGGCATACTCATTGTCCTTGTAGTAAACTGTCCCTTTGGTGTCAACGAGCCTGACACTGAGTTTTCGCTTTTTCCTGGTTCGGATCCTGATCAGGTATTCCTGGGATGGCTTCTTGACCCTGAATTGCACGAAGTTGTTCGGGCCGGTTATGGTCAACGTCCTGGAGGCAACCAGGTCTCCCCTCAGCCATATGGCCTCGAAAATCGAATAGGCCACGAACAAAGCAATTAGGATTATAGCCACTGGCCCGCCCCGCAGGGACCAAATATCGCTCAACTTGGACAGAATACCTTCCCGGGACCACGTTTCTTTTTCTCCTGCCCCGGGGTTAGCTCTGTCCTCCTCACTCCCTACTTCTGTTTTGTGGCCCCCCTTGTATTTTTCGATCATGATTCCGCAGCGAATACAAGCCTCGGCCTTGGGTTGGCGGAAGCCGCAATTGGGGCAAACCATAGCCTCCAGGATATCGTCCTGCCGTCGAAGCTCACATATGACCCCTGCCCTGTGGAAACCATCTCTGTATTTCTTGGCAGATTCCAGATCCAGGTTCTTCTTCACTACAAGTTCGGCCTTATCAATGATGGGATCCAGGTTCACATTCTTGTTCTTTATCAACTTGGCCAGTCTGGCCCTTACTTCCTCGGAGTTTTCCCCATCCATTATTCCCTTGGTCACAACTTCATATCTTGCTTCAGGCATGATTCAATCCCTTCCTGCGACAAGTCTCCTGCATCTACCCTAGTTCATCGGCATATTACCATTCGTATTAACAGGTTATTGCGCCAGGGATACCATCGCCTTACCTGGACCCAGCAATCTCCTCAAGTAATTGAAGAAGTTCAGGGCTTGATATGAATTGGGCTCCTTCGCCCAATAACCATAGCTCGTCTGTCTCTTTGTCTTTCTTCAAGAAGACTATGTATCTGGTCCCCGCCCTGACAGGACATGCGGGCGTTCTGTCATATTCACATGTAAAGGAGTAGGAGATTTCCTGCCCTTTGGAAAGGCCGCCCTTGATCACCTTGTCTACCACGCCTGAGACCATGCACCCCACATAGCCGCCCTTTCCACTGTCCGATGGGAATATTCTACCGGTATGAACATCCTGGATCACTACCTCGGCGACCATCTCGCTGCGGCAAAAATCCTCTTTTACCAGATCTCTTGGAGGACCTTGATAGTCCCGCCCAAATGTTGTGGAAAAACCGGGAAGAATTAGTAGAATTGCCAACGCCACCGTGTACTTTATTGGATTAAGCAGATTTTTTTGCCTTGACAAGTTAGCCTCCCTGCAACAATTGTGAGTCATAATACTTTACCTCGTCCAAAATAATCGTGTACGTAAGACCCTGATCTGAAGATTGGAAATTATTAATCTTAACCTCAGGTGGTTTGTCAAGAAACAAATGGGTTACAACATGTTGCAGACCTTCCACCGCCCGGGATCCACACGCTGTGTGAGGAGAGCATCTCTCGCCCTTCTCGTGCTCATAGCCTGCTGGATAACTAGCTGTACCGGCCCAGCTGTGAGATCCAATCTTCCCAATAACACACCACCCCGGCCCCAGGCAAGCCCCGCTACTGTTACCTCCCCGCGCGATGCGATCAACAATAACCCGGCAGATGCCAGGTCCTGGTTTTCCCTCGGCAAAATGTATTTCAAGGAAAGAAAATACAACGGGGCTGTCAGGTCCTTTCGCAAGGCCATAGAGATGGGGCTTACTGGCCCTGAGAAAGAACAGGCCCATGATATGCTGGGCTGGTCATATTACAAGATGGGCGAGTACGACAGGGCCGTCAGGGTTTTCGACAAGGCGTTGAAACTTTTCCCGCGCTGGTCCAAGGCCCTCATTGGCAGGGCCTGTGCATACAGACAAAAGGGCCAACACCACAAGGCCCTTGCAGAGTTTGCCAGCATATTGTCCCTGCACCCTGACAACCTCACAGCGCTTGATAACAGGGGCTGGACATATTACCAGATCAAGGACTATGAAAGGGCTCTTTCGGATTTCAAGAAAGCAGAATCCCTCTCTCGGAGCTACCCTGCATTGCGATCCAACGTGCTGAGTGGGCAGGGATGGTGTTATTACATGAAAGGGGACTTCGAAATTGCCCTTGCCAAGTTCGAAAAAGCCGCCCGCATAGCACCCCCAAGATATAGTTACGGTGTATGGGACGCATACAGGGGAATGGCTTTTTCAGAGGCAGGCCTGGGTAATTTTGATTCCTCGTATATGCTCATAAACAAGGCCAATTCAGCGATGAACTATGACACAAACCACGATCTCGCTGTCCTTCATTACGCAGCTGGTGACAAGGAAAGAACGTGGCATTTCTTGGGAGGCCCAGGATATGCAGGAGTCTCACTCCGAGTGGTCAATGTGGAAGGTATTGATATTCTTTATGTGGCAGAGATTGACAAAGGTGGTCCGGCGGATATGGCTGGAATTGTTCCGGGAGATATTATATCAGGTGTGGAGGGAAAGCCTGTGAAAGATCTGGATTCTTTTGCACGAACTATTAAATCAGCACAGCCGGGTGCGAGGCTCAATTTGATCGTATCGAGGCAGGGGGTTGACAGGAAGGTGTCCATCGTAATACAGGATGCAAGTAGGTTGATTGAAAGTGATCCTTTACTTCGTCCCATAATTCAGCACCAAAGCCGCAACTTAGATCTCGAACTCCGCACTGCAAATAAGCAATGGCGCTTTTCACCGTAAAATTTTCCACTCCATTGGGTGAAATCAAGGGTAACGTGGCAGTTGATGAAGGCCCCATGCGGCTTGCCGAGCTTGTTC
>JALVSJ010000155.1:1383-1933 GCA_027024445.1 Desulfobacterales bacterium | reverse complement strand
TCATAAGGCACTCAGTCGTTAGCTGAAAGTTGGCTTCTTTCAATGTCATGTCGAGCCTGCCTGCTGCAGGCAGGCGCAGCGAGAAATCTTAAGATTTCTCGGCCCGTCTGCCTTTTGTTTGGCGGGATTGAATATTAGAAGATTGGAATGCCTGCCCGACGGTCAGGCGGGATGGGAAAGATTGATGGATTGGGGATTCTGGGATTGCGAATATCGAATAACAAACTCCTGACTCCTGAGCCCCCTGGGGCGGCCAAGCTTCTGTCTTCTGTCCCGGAGGGACAAGCTGATAGCTGATAGCTGACGGCTGAAAGCTTGAATAAAGCGAATAACTAATAACCAATAACTAACGTATGCCCCTTGGTTGCCCCTAAGGTCGAAACTAAAAATTATGGTTCATCCGGATCTTGCATACTTTTGGGGTCAGGGATTTCCAAAAGGCCCAAACAGGTTCTGTTCCTTTTTCTTAGTGACTGTCGGGAGGGCTTCGTCAGGCACTAAAACCTAAGAAAACTTCGTGACAGACGCTATATACACCTACACATCGCCG
>JALVSJ010000155.1:0-1373 GCA_027024445.1 Desulfobacterales bacterium | reverse complement strand
TTAAATTGTAGTGCCTGACCAGCCCGGGAGGCTCGGAATCGAAGAAAAAGGAACAGGATCTGTAGCATCCAAAATTTCCTTAAATTACGCTTAAGTCAGATGAACCAAAATTGTTTGCGAGGGAATGGGATGGAAATTCAAAGGTTATCACCAATAAAGTTTGAAGAAAGACCAAGAAGATTAGAAAAGAGAAAGGGATGGGAAGTGGCTCTTTCCTATGGTGACCATGATGGCCCCTTTCTTATTGACTTGAGCCACAGGCGTAAATGGGACCTTCAAAACTCTAATCTCGGCCGATATAGGCCTTTGGGGATCAAGGTACCCGAAGTCCCAGGAAAAAGCATATTCAGTGATGGTATCCTCATCAACCGAATGAACAGGACACAGTGCTACATCTGGGATCTGGCTGCCAGCAGGTCCCGGGCACCGCAGAGCCCTGCTTACACTGAAATCACAGATGGTCACGCGCTTCTGGCGATCACCGGTCCATCAGCACTCCATATAATGCAGCACATCACCAACCTGGACCTTTCCAACCCATCTCTTTCCCCTCCCTGTCTCATTCAAGGTCCTGTCCTTCACATCCCGTCCCAAGTTGTGCTATTGTCACGGTCCCAGTCCGGAGCCACAGTCCTGTTTTCGTTTTCTCGCGGGTACGGTCAGAGTGTGGCAGAAGCCGTACTGCATGCCGGACGACATCTTGGATTGCGGCCGGGCGGGGAGAATGATCTAGAATTGTGATGGAGGATAGCCTTTCATGTCTGATAAAACCTACGATGTCCTCATAGTCGGCGCCGGCATTATGGGCGCTTGCACGGCCTATCATCTCGTGAAAACTGATCAAACCGTTCGAGTTGGAGTCATTGAAAGAGATCCTGCTTATGAAAGGGCTTCAACCACCCTCTCCATGGCCAATGTCCGCATCCAGTTCGGGCTCAAGGAAAACATTCAAATTTCTCAATATGCATTAGAGGTGTTTAAGACCTTTGCCCAGGACATGGAGGTTGACGGCGAGCAGCCCGATATAGGGCACCAGAAAATAGGGAACCTGTTTCTTGTGGATGAACAGCAAGAGGAAATACGCAAAAAGAATCTACAGCTTCAATTGGACCTTGGTTGCAGGGTCGAATGGTGGACGCCAGAGCAAATAAAAGATCACTACCCTCTCTACAACCCTGAGGGCTATGTTGGGGGAACATTTGGTCCTGAAGATGGTATCATTGATCCCTATGCATTGCTGATGGCCTACGTCAAGAAAGCAAAGTCCCTTGGAGCTGAATACATCAAGGCAGAAGTAAAGGCCATCGCAAAATCAAAGGGACAGGTTGAAGGGGTAGTTCTTGATTCTGGCGAAGAATTGAAATCTCCAGTAG
>JALVSJ010000154.1 GCA_027024445.1 Desulfobacterales bacterium | reverse complement strand
CTTCGTACCCCTTGAATTCTGCACAACAGGGACCCAGCGAAGGGCTGATGGCAGCCGTAATCTCCCGTGGCTGGCAGTTGAATTTCTCTTTCATGATCTCTACCGTTCTTCCCAGGATGTTGACCACATTGCCCCTCCACCCACAATGAACAATTCCCATAACCTTTCTTTGGGGTGAAAAAAGTATCACGCCCTGGCAGTCGGCCAGTTTCACCATGGCCGCCACACCTACCGCATCTGTCACAATCCCATCACAATCGGCCACGACCTTATCATCCAGTATGTCCCCCTTGTGCAATGAAACAACATTGCTCCCGTGGACCTGGTTCATGCTGACCAGATGCCGAGCGCCCAATGCATCCTTTACCCTTGCAATATTATCCCTCACATTGGCAGGATCATCCCCCACGTTGAAGCCCACATTGAGGCTGCGGAAGGGTCCACAACTGCCACCCCCTTTTCTTGTAAAGATAGCATGGGTGAGAACCTGGTTAAATTTCATTAGAGTGGAGAACCTGAAATGAGGGATTGGGTGGGGATGGAAGAGGAGATTACTGAATCTTTTATAAAGTCCTTGGTCGTGCATCCTCACTCGAGCCTTGCCGGAACCGCCTCCTCACTCTGGAGCAATGAGATAGATGTCATCACGACACAGACCGCCTTGCTTACCGCTGCTTCCTCCCGGACCTGACGGGGTTCACAAGCGTCTGTCACGTGAGCTCCATCCCTACTCCAAGAGTGACAGAATAACGGCCCGACAAAGAACTCTCATGCAGGACATTCGACCCCGCATAAGCGGATTTCGGGTCACAGGGCACCGCTAGCTCCCCGTCTAGCACGACCAAGGCTCATCCTCAATGCTCAGTACACGTCAACCCGCTCCCTGAGCTCCTTCCCGACTTTAAAGAAAGGGAGCTTCTTGGGAGCCACGTCAATCACCTCTCCCGTTTTGGGATTTCTGCCCTTGTATCCGTCGTAGTGCTTCACCTTGAAACTGCCGAAGCCTCTTATTTCAACCCTTTCCCCCCGTATAAGTGAGGCTTCCATGTCCCCGAAAACGGTATTGACCACTTCTTCAGCCTTCTTGAGAGGTAAGTTTTCTGCCTTTGCCAGCGCTTCTACAAGTTGGGATTTATTCATAGGCCACCTCTACGTTCAAATAGAAACAATGTGAACTCCAAATCACGTACCCCTTGCCGAACCACGTCGACTAGTAATATTAGATACTTGTTTGGCCGAGGTCAAGTCAAGAAATTAGCAAGACACGGGGTTGTTTACATTTTTGGGCCTTTGGGTTATAAGGGCTTGCCGTATCTTTGCCTAGATTGATTTTTTTTGAAGCCCGAAAACTGCTGCAGTTATGCGCTTCCATGGAGTAAGAACATGGCCACGAAGCTGGTTAGAGACGCAATTGAAAACCTAGTGCCTTACCCACCTGGCAAACCCATTGAGGAGCTTGAAAGGGAACTGGGAATAGAGGGGTCCATAAAGCTTGCCTCAAACGAAAACCCCTTGGGCCCCTCTCCCAAGGCAATAGACGCCATCAAAGCCAAACTCCATACAATTAATCGTTACCCGGACGGCAGTGGATTCTATTTGAAAGCCAGGTTGGCTGAGAGGTTTGATCTCTCCCAGGATCGCATTATTCTCGGCAACGGCTCAAACGAGCTCATTGAACTGAGTGTGAGGACCTTTCTTAATCCCGGCGAAGAAGCGGTTCAGCCCTTTCCCACCTTTCTTGTATATGAAAAGATAGTAAAGGCTGCTGGCGGGACTATGATATCCATCCCCCTCAAGGAGCTAAAAATAGATCTCGCAGGGATCAGAGAGTCCATAGGCCCCAAAACGAAGTTGGTGTTTCTTGCAAATCCGAATAACCCAACGGGCTATGCCTTGTCTAAAGCAGATTTGGCAAGCTTTCTGCGTGACCTCCCCAATGATCT
>JALVSJ010000153.1 GCA_027024445.1 Desulfobacterales bacterium | reverse complement strand
CCTTTGGAGATAGAAATCCATCCTGGTGAGGCAGAGGTTATTTCCCTGGCCAAGGAAAAAGGGATCGAAACGGTTCTCATTGATGACGCCAAGGCAAGAGTTGTTTGTGAGACAGTAGGCCTAAGGCCCATAGGGACCTTGGGAGTAATGCTGAGAGCTGTCAAGGACCATATGCTGAGTTTCAATGAATTTCTCTCTACACTAGAAGATATGGTCAGCGCCGGTTTCTACCTCAAAGAAGATGTCTACATGAGGGCCGTTCGTGAAGCGCAAAACTTAGTGGACAATCAAAGTAGGTCCTGAAACAAGTAGGACTCAACGTGTGGAGGCCCTTCTTACTGGTTCTCTGCCAGTTTTGTTGATCGAGTAATAACCCGGATTGCCCACAAAGGGGAGTATGAGCAGGCGGGGGAGCGTGACCTGTTTGCGGTCCCTGTATTGGGCAAGGCCTATGGTCATGCCTTGGTGCCCGGCAGCGGGCTGCGCCCTGTATGTTCCAAAGATCCTATCCCACCACGGAAAGTTGAAGCCAAAGTTACTGTTGGTCTCGCGGATAGTCACGGAATGGTGTACCCGGTGCATGTCGGGGGTCACCACCAGGAGTCTGAGGATTGAGTCTACGACCTTGGGCATATGAACATTGGAGTGGTTAAACATGGCCGTACCATTGAGAATTATTTCAAAGATCAACACGGCAATGACAGGCGCACCGATGACAGAGACAGCAGCCACTTTGATCCCCATGGAAATAAGTATTTCTATTGGATGAAACCTTAGCCCTGTTGTCACATCAATATTGAGATCAGCGTGATGCACCATGTGAAGCCTCCACAACAGGGGCACCGCATGGAACATGAGGTGCTGGAGGTATATCACCATATCAAGGAACAGGACAGATATGATGACTGAGGGCCAAAATGACACATGCAGGTAGTTGAGGAGCCCCCAGCCAGCCTTTTGAACCACCATCGCTGTCTTGATAGCTATTGCGGGGGCAAGGAGAGCAAGCATTACATTGTCGATTGCGATAATGCTCAGGTTGTTGAACCATCTCTCAGCCTTTGAGACGGTGAGCTTTCGCTTGGGCGCAACAAGCTCCCAGGTTGCCATTATCACGAACACACCGGCAAAGACCCCGAAACGGTATATTACCTCACGTTGCATCTAGATCCTCTATCCTCTTTGAGAGGCTCAAATAATAGTCTTTCTCAATAGTGTTCAAAATCGGCCTTCATCCAAAAAACCGGCTTAGTAATATCAAGAAATTATGGCCTCAGCATCAAGATTTAAGAGATTAGGTTATCTATTCGCACTTACTTCGGCAGTGAAACAGCATATTCCCTTCCTGTCTGACGCCAGGCAGGCGCTACGTTCGCTGCGTCCTCCGTAGCTCCGCTCCCGCCACAATTCTGGCGGGCAGGCACTGCGGATCAGACACTCAGTTTTTAGCTGAAGCCTCAGGCCCTTCTGTGTCATTTCGACCGAAGGGAGAAATCTAAAGATTTCTCGTCGCCAAGGCTCCTCGAAATGACAATGCTGTGCTTGTATGGCCGAGTGCGTGATGACGCCGCTCCGGGAACATCCCCTGCCTGACTGCACGCGGCAGGCAGGGCAGACAGACGTTCCCCTGCCTATCATTAAGGAGGCGATCTTGGCAGGCATGATTTTTCTTTAAGATTTTTTTGCTACCCTGGCTTATTTACAAGTGCAGCGTACAGTTCCGGCCGCCTGTCCTCCATTACATGGTTGTATTCTGTTATGTTCTTATCATTCGCTTTTTCAGGGTCTATTTCAACAGATATGGTGCCGACTTCGGTGCCCCCCAATTGAGCCAATACGTTCCCCATTGGATCGACAATTATACTTGTGCCTGTGTATACAAGAGGTGGCTTTTGTCCCCTTTGCTCTGTGCCAATTCGATTCGCCGTAATAGAGAAAACTCTGTTC
>JALVSJ010000152.1 GCA_027024445.1 Desulfobacterales bacterium | reverse complement strand
CTATATCTTCGGGTACCTCCACAGGGACTTGAGGTAATTCATAGCCCTCGGCTTCCATATTGCGGAGGATCTCTCTCTTTATTGATTCCTCATCCTCACCCACCAGCAACCTAAGCAGAATACTGGACAATTCTCTCACATTACCAGGCCAATGGTAATCCAAAAAAAGTCGGCTCAGCTCACCGTCCAGCTTAAATCTCTCTTTAATATTAAGCTCGCGTCTGTGTTTCTGGATAAAGTAATCAGTGAGTAACGCTATGTCCTCTTTCCTTTCTCGCAAAGGAGGAATATCTATTCTGATGATGTTCAACCTGTAAAAAAGGTCTTCTCTGAATGACCCCTTTTGCATGTCTTTGTCCAGATCATGGTTTGTGGCAGCCACCACCCAGGCGTTAACCTTAACTTCCCGTGTCCCACCAAGGCGGGTAAACTCCCCGCTCTGCAACACCTGAAGAAGTTTTGCCTGCAAGATAAGAGGCATATCGCCTATTTCATCTAGAAATATCAAACCACCCGAAGCAATTTCGAATTTCCCTGGTTTAAACTTGTCTGCCCCCGTAAACGCCCCTTTTTCATACCCGAAGAGTTCACTCTCCAGTAGCGTCATCGGGAGGGCTGCGCAGTTTACTTTTACAAATTTTTGGTTGCGCCTAGGGGAAGCATGATGCAATAGCCTTGCCACAACCTCTTTGCCTGTACCCGTCTCCCCAGTAATGAGGACATTGAGCGCTGTATCCGAGACGACAGCTATCAGTTCACGAATCTTTTCAATAGCGGGATGGTTGCCAAGGAGTACGTGTTTCATAATGTGGTAAAGTTTTACACACCCATAAGATAAAGTCAAATATTAAGACAGCTAGGAGGCTGGGATGCTGGGAAAGCAGGAAGCTGGGAGGTTGGGAGGCTTGCCAGCTTTCGGCGGGTCAGGAGTAACAGATGGGAGAAATGGAAACAAAAAAGAGGCGGGTTTGTTGAACAATACCTTAATCGCCTCTTTAGTCTGGTTTGTCTATCCTGAAAATGCTGCTCTGCGTTCCGGGTGCATTCGCCTTTCTATCCCGCTCCTCCTGTCGTGGCCGCTGCGACGATCAAAGCCACTGCGGCGGTCCTTCCCACTTCGCCTGTCCCGTCCCGTCCTTCTCTCAGGTATATGACCTGAATAGGAAAACTGCCTCCTGTCAATACCAGATCTTCTGCCACCGTTGTCGCGAAAAGATTCAAAACTAACATTTTGCACTTTCACAATTCCTTCCCTTATCAGAGACGTCCACCTCTGGGCTTCAGTTATGTTTAGAAGCCGCCCGCCTTCGGCGGATCAGCAGTCAGGAGTCAGGAGTCAGGAAAAAAACGTTTTTGCTCAACAACTCAACAGCCCCTTTTCAGAACTCCCAAGTTTTCCTAAACATTCGAAACAAAATGTTTAAAGACCATCTTTTCATATATCCTGCAGATGAAGCGGGCTGTTCCTTTGCCGATTCCGAGGTCACGGAGGCGGCAATAAACATGAAGAGGATTGAAATAATGTTTGAGGAATAAGCCCATGGTTAGCAATGACCAATATCAAATGTCAAAAAAGAAGTTAGAAGGCAGAAGCCAGGAGTCAGGAATTGGTTGACCGCTGACTGTTCTCCGACGTCGTTATTCGTCATTGTCAATCCACCCACCATTCCATTATTCCAGCATTCCACTATTCCCGTCCGCCTTCTTGCTTTCCAGCCTCTTTACCCACCGTCTTTTTGGCAGGCCAGCCTTCTAGCCCGCCACACTTCCTAGGCGGGTAAACTTTCTAGCCTTTCTGCCTCACCAGCTTCTTTCTCCCCACAAATGCCAGCCCGCACAATCCTATGCCGAAGAGGAGCATGGTGGCTGGTTCGGGGACTGGAACCTGGGTGCGGATCCAGTCGTTGCCGCAGCTCATGGTTACGAAGATGTCGAGACCATCTGAAAGGTCGAGCAAACTCTTGCTCTTATCGATACCAAATTCATAAAAATAGTGGTCGTTGTACTGTCTATAAGCGAAACAAACGTCTCCGATGTAACTTCCATCCGCGTCGTAAGGTTCAGTTGAGAGAAAAGGAAGTGAAAAAGGCGTAGGGCTGCCCCAAGAAGCCACTTTCAAGAGATTCAAGTTTCCAGATAAGGAATTATCCCTAACTGGATCCATGTCGATGGCGAGCTCATAATCGCCGTCTTGGCCGAGGTCCAACGCAATATCCCCAATATGATAGGCCGTTTGGGTATCCCATGGAGCATAGTTCACCCCGGGGGCCATACCCGTCATCAACGCAATATAGTAGTGGCTAGAATCTTGCCCAAAATATAGCCCTTCGTGATCAAACGTTTGGCCACCATAACCTGGTCCTACCTTCATCCATTTGTCGGGCCCTACGTAGTCCTCCTCGGACCAGTAAATGCCTACGGATTTCCCGTGATCAATAGCCCCGGTGGTGTCGTTGGCTATACTGTCAGTGGCTTGAAACCCGGTGACTTTGGAAAACCAATCCATGTAATCACCATCCACGCTAAACGCCATTGCGTTCCCGATCCATAAAAATACGGCCAACACTGCAAATAAGATTGTTAAGCGTTTCATAATTCCTCCTTTTCAGTCCGTCTGGTCTATCTGGTCTGTTTAGTCTGTTTGGTCATCGAGTCCGTTGGGTCATTGAGTCAGTGAATCAATGGGTCGTTGAGTCCATTGGGTCTTGTGAGATGGAGGGCTCGATGCTCAATGTGCTTGATTTATAAGAACGTATGCCCTGTATGGAGCAAGGGGTGTGCCCGTAAGCAGTAATTTTGGGGAAATCTCTAAATTTTATTTCTGATGAAAATTCAGGTAGTTATAGGGTCACAAAAAATACGGAATACTGCTGATAGAGACAGGATGAAAAAGTGTGTAATTCTTTGCTAATTTTTGTGTGTAATTTTTTGCCAAGATGGAAAAGAATTACATATAGAAGTCAGGAGTTAGGAGACAGGAGAGAGGAGCAAGGAGAAAGGAGAAAGGGGGAAGGCAAAACATCGCGTTAGGAAGTGAGGACCGCTTCGCTTGAGGCTAGAGGCAATCGGCCTTGAGTTCCCCAGAGGGGAACGGTCCTTACATCCTAGCGCCTTACATCGCGCCTTGCGCCCTTATCCTACCGCCGTTTAGGCACACAAACTCCTGACTTCTGTCTCCTAACTCCTATCTTCTGCCTTCTGCCAACCGTCAGGTGGGCCTCAAATTAAATTCTGCAATGCGGTTGAGCAGGGTTTTATAACTTACGCCGAGGATCTTAGCAGCCTGGCGGCGGTTCCAGCGTGTCTGCTCCAGCGCTTTCAAAATGGCCTGCTTTTCCACCTCTGACACATATTGCTTGGTTATCATCTTTAGTGAAAAATTCTCTCCGCGCAGGGAACTCTGAACCCTAGCATCTCCCCAACCCGCAGTAGCGCCACCTGCAGGCATCAGCCACGAACCTTCATCTGTGTCAAGGTGCAGGTTCAGGTCCAACTCTTTGTAAATGAAATCCCATTCCCTCAGCACAATGGCCCGCCGCACGACATTTTCAAGTTCACGCACGTTGCCCGGCCACTGATACTCGCCTAGGGCCCTGAGCACGTGCGAGGGCAGGTCTAGCGGCTCTCTCTTGAGCTCATAGCAGTACTTGTTCAGGAAGTAGTCGACGAGTAATGGAATATCTTCTCTTCTCCTCCTGAGGGGCGGGGCCTCGATATTCACAATATTAAGCCTGAAGTAGAGGTCCTTTCGAAAGCTTCCCTCCTGCACCATCTTCCACAGGTCAGTGTTGGTGGCTGCCACCACCCTGGCATCCACAACCTTGTCATTCACACCGCCCAGGCGGGAAAAACTCTTGTCCTCCAATACCTGCAAAAACTTTACCTGTAACTCAAGAGAAAGATCACCGATTTCATCAATAAAAAGCGTCCCACCATTAGCCAGTTCCAACCGGCCTGGCTTGTTCTTGTGCGCTCCAGTAAATGCCCCCCTCTGATAACCAAATACTTCACTCTCGAGCAAATCATCAGGAAGGGCGCCACAAGTTATTTTCAAAAGAGGGCCATTCCTCCTTGGCGAGTGGTAATGGATAGATCGCGCAATAAGTTCTTTCCCTGTGCCGCTCTCCCCCGTGATGAGGACCGTAATATCCTTGCTTGCTATCCTTTCAATCTTGTCGCGAATCTTCTGTATCTCGGAGCTATTTCCTATGAGTACCGGGAAATCAACCCCAGGCTGGCCCTCTGCCTTTTTATCGAGCGCATCCTCCAACACTTTCTTCAATTCGTCGCGTCTTAACCCCACTCCGACATAAAAAATGCCTTCAAAAGGGCCATTGAGGGTCCCACCTGTAAGCGACTTATCATCAACAAAGACCAGAATAGGCAATCCGGGGTCAGCGATTTTCAGCTTTTGAACGCACTTCATACACTCCATGAGCCCGAGGGAGCCCCCGACGATTGCTATGTCAGGCCTGTAGCCTTCGACATGCCGGACCGAGATGTCTGGGGAGACCACCACAGGATCATAAGGAGGGATAGAGGAGAGGATACTCTTGAGCCGCGAAGAAGCCTCAGCGTCATCTTCCATTATCAGCACTGTTATTTGCTCGGGCATATCAATCCCTTAATGATTCCTCATCCACTTGAATCCAGACGCACCTAAAGGGCGCCCTCATTAATAAGCGATTAGACGCAGCCCTCTCATGTGCGTTTGGCACTGCTACCACCCTACTGCTTGTCACTAAGCACGTCGGCTATCAGGTTGCTTAGGTTTTGAATACCACAAGGCTTGGTCATATAACCCCGGATCATTTGCTTCGCATCATCATCTATTCCATTGCTACCTGACTGTTCGTACCCAGAAATAATCACCACCCTGGCCCCAGGATCCATCTTCATAATTTCCCGCATACAGGTCAAACCGTCCATCCCGGGCATATTTCTATCCATGAGAACGATCTGCGGTCCCCAGTCTCTATATATGTTGAGTGCCTCACTGCCGCTCTGCGCCGCTCTTACCCTATATCCAAGGCGTTCCGTCATTGATACCAAGGCCTTAAGAATGGTCTCTTCGTCGTCCACCACAAGCACCTTTTCGCCATTTCCGAACCTCAGGCCCTCGGGCAAAGGCCGCAATTCATCGTCTACAACCAGATCCTTGAAAAGAGGAAAAGTCAGAGTAAAAGTACTACCCTTTCCGGGCTCAGAGGAGGCCGAAATCGTTCCCCCGTGCCCCTTCACTATCCCGTGCACTGTTGAAAGGCCCAACCCACTGCCTTTACCCACTTCTTTGAGGGTGAAAAAGGGATCAAATATCTTATCGAGGACTTCTTTTTCCATGCCAACGCCAGTGTCAGATATGGTTATCACAGCGCTGTGCCCGGATGCCCTTGCTTTTATGGTAAGCTCACCCCCCTCGGGCATTGCATCTCTCGCATTATTGAACAGATTCATGAACACCTGGCTCAGAAGACTCTTATTCCCTTTGATGAGGAGATTGTCCTCCACATCCATCGTAATAAGGATCCTCTTGTCAAAAAGCCTCTCAATTATCCGGTGGGTGTCCTTTACCACCTCTGAAAGATCCAGAACCGTTGGTTCGAAGTCCTCGCCCAGCCTGGAAAAATGCAGAAGACTGTGTATTAGATCCACACCCTTGTCCACCGAATTGTTTATGTTAGTCACTGCCTCTTTAACCACATCATCATCAGCTTTCACCACCTGAAGGTACTCGGCGTTTCCAAGAATAGCCTGAAGAATATTCCTGAAATTGTGCGCCACCCCGCCAGCCAGCCTGCCCACTGACTCAAGTTTTTGCGAGTGCATTAGTTTGCGCTCAAGCATCCTTTGCTCTTCTTCAGCCTTCTTTTTCTCTGTGACGTCCCTGTAAATAACCACCAATTCGCCAGAGGGGAGGCGGTGGACGTCAAACTCTCTCCAACCCCGGGAGCGATCCCCCTCGTAATAGGTTTCAGGCAACCGACGTGGTGTACCCTGCTCCAGTACTTCTTTGAGCAGGTCAATCACGCCAATTTGTTCGAACCCGGAGAAAACGGCTCCCAAGTTCTTGCCCAGGACCTCGCGCTTTACGACCTTATCAATTCTTTCCGCTGCGCGGTTGATGTCAATAATTGAAAAATCCCCTGTGACCTCATCGGCTTTACACACGATCACTCCGCTCTCCATATTGTCGAAGATGGCGCGAAACCTGGCTTCA
>JALVSJ010000151.1 GCA_027024445.1 Desulfobacterales bacterium | reverse complement strand
GCAAAAAGATATCGATACAGCCATTTTTTACTCCATAAACAACACTCAAAACGGCCTGGCAGGCCTTGGTCTCGGTAAAATGCTCATTGTGAGGGTAGTGGATTTCCTGAGATCTGAAAACGACAGGATCAAGACCTTTGCCACTTTGAGTCCCATGCCAGGATTCTGGGACAATTACCTGAGGCCAATTCTGGACGGTGATGATGAGCTTTTCCTTCTGAAACGGGAGGATATTCCCAATTTCTTTTCAAAAAAGGCAAAGTCAAAAATCCTTCAGGCTACCGAGTCTTCAGATTACAGCACAGAAGGATTCTGCCTTAGTCTCAAGAAGCTGCTCTCAGATGACAAATGGACAGAGCAGCGTGAGCTTGCCAAGCAGCTTAAGGGACCCATGGTGAAGATCGCATACCACTACATAGCGCGAGAGAAGAATCTAAAAGGAAAGCCTTTGAATCCAGTGGCGGGTTTTCACCTTGGAAATGGAGCACTGGTCAATGAAAAGTGCATAAATTTCTTTGCCAACACGTCCCCAAAGGGACTCAAAGAGTCCTGCGGAATCATGGTAAATTACATTTATACTCCCAATTGGCTGACCCAGATTAGGCGCAGCTTTAAGTGGCTGGAACGCCTCGAAATTAGGGGGTTTTTCAGTAGGTGATCCTGCCCCTCGAGCCACCTCATTTTACCTTGACAATTTTTTTACCCTTCCGGTATAGTTACTTTGTAGCTAAATAGTAGCCATAACTTGGGCGCAGGCCATTAGGCGTAAGGGAGTGGGGACGCATGCGTTTCCCTGCTTTTTGCTGCGATCGGTTTTGGATAATTAGGATAAAAGGGGTCATTCTATGGAGAGAGTACTGGCGGAGATTGCTGAAATTGTTGGGCAGGATAATGTTTTCGGCGACAGGGTAGAATGCCTTAGTTACTCAAGGGACATGTCAGTGCATCAAGGCATCCCAGATGCGGTTGTGTTTGCAAGGACCACTGAACAGGTCTCAGCTATTATGAAGATAGCCCATAGGGAGAAGATACCCGTAACTCCCCGTGGAAGCGGTACGAGTGTTACAGGAGCTGTATTGCCCGTTCGAGGGGGTATTCTCCTTGATCTCCACCAGATGAATAACATCCTGGAGATCAACACCAAGGACTTTTACGCGCGTGTGGAACCTGGCGTTATTTGTATGCACCTTAACGCAATGCTGGCCAAAGATGGGCTCATGTTCCCTCCCAATCCGGGCAGTGAGGCCATCGCAAGCATAGGTGGGATGGTCTCAACAAACGCTAGCGGGCATAGGGCTGTGAAGTACGGCACTACTCGGGACTACATAAAAGGACTCACTGTGGTGCTGGCTGACGGCACGGTGATTCATACAGGCACCACGGCTCCCAAGAGTTCGTTGGGGTATGACCTGACGCATCTGTTCTGTACTGCTGAGGGTACCTTAGGTATTATCACTGAGATAATAGTCAAGCTGGAACCAAAACCTGAATATGGTGCGCTGGCCCTGGCCATATTTGGGGACCTAAATGCAGCAGGCGACGCTGTAACAGAGGTCACGACCTCCGGCATCAAACTGGCTGGATGTGAGATCCTGGATAAATTCAGCCTCAAGATCGTGGAAGACGTGCTACAGAAGGACGTGAGCACCATGGAGGCCATGCTTATTATGGAGGCTGATGGGGCCAAAGAAGTGGTTGTGAGGGACATGAACAGGATAGAAGAGATCTGCAAGAAATACGGGGTGCAGGAATTTCAATGGTCAGACGACCCCGCGAAAAGAGAAGAGATGATGCGAGCCCGGGGTGGGCTTGTGCCAACGCTGTCGCGCATTAAACCAGGCAACAGGCTTGTGCCAATTGCAGAGGACTTTGGAGTCCCTTCCACCAAGATCCCGGAGACGATCCGTCGTGCACAGGAGATAGCCGAAAAATACAATGTAATCATAGCCACTTTCGGCCACGTTGGCGATGGCAATGTGCATACCACCTTTGTCTCTGATATGAGGAGCCGCGAGGACTGGGAGAGGCTCAAACCGGCCGTGGAGGAGTTGGTCAACACTGCCATGGAGATGAAGGGCACTCTAAGTGCAGAGCACGGGACAGGACTGACCCGTATACCACATATTGAAAGGGAACTGGGGGCAGCCATTGAGGTAATGAGGAAAATAAAACAGGCCCTTGACCCTGATAACATCCTCAACCCGGGCAAGATGGGACTCGAAAAGACCGAAAACACGGATATTTATGATTACTTTGCTTTCCAGCCGCTCCTGGAACACCCGGAGGATATCCGCTCTCTTGGAGAGGAAGTGGACAATGAGGTACTGGCCTGCATCCACTGTGGCTTCTGCAGGCTTGGATGTCCTACATTCAGTGTGACCCACAGGGAATCCCGTAACGCACGGGGTAGAAATGCCCTTGCGTTTTATTTTATGAGCGGAACCCTGGAGCCGTCAAAAGAGCTGGCCCAGGCCTTTTTCACCTGCACTACATGTCAGGCCTGCACCTACTTCTGTCCAGCCCGTATAAAAGTAGATGAAATTGTCGAGGGGGTCCGTAGACACCTTTACAAGGCAGGCTATGCGCCCGAGCCTGTACTGGGTGTCAGGGACAATATCCTGAAGACAGGTAATGTGTTTGCCAGTGCGAGGGAGGGCAGGATAGATATATATCCCTCTGCCTTGAAGGAAAAGGCAAAGAAAGGGGAGCTCAAGGCCCAGGCAGATACTCTCCTTTTCATGGGATGCGTGCCCAGCTACCTTGACATGAAAATGGTCCCAAGCCTGATCAAACCCCTGGACAGCGCAAAGGTGGACTATACCACCCTGGCCATGGATGAGAGTTGCTGTGGTTTTCCTCTTTTCCTCATGGGTTCGGAAGAATTTGAACCTCATGCCAAGAATATATTGGAGGCGCTCAAGATTACGGGAGCAAAGGAACTGGTCACGCCATGTGCAGGCTGCTATAAGACTTTCAAGAAGATCTACCCCTCCATAGGGGATCTGGGCATGGAGGTGTATCATAGCGTTCATTATTTCAACAAGTTGATTGAGGAAGGGCGTCTGAGGTTCACTAAAGAGTTTACCAAGAAGGTCACATACCATGACCCCTGCGACCTGGGAAGGGTGTTCAAGATATTTGAGGAACCGCGCAATATCATAAAGGCGGTTCCTGGCGTAGAGTACGTGGAAATGGCTAGAAACAGGCTCCAGGCCCGCTGCTGCGGCGGCGGAGGTGGTGTGCAGGCCTATGATCCTGACCTCTCTGTTCAGATGGCTGCTGAAAGGGTACGGGATGCACTGGCAGTGGGCGCTGAGGTGATAGTGTCGGGTTGCGCTGCATGCAAAGACAACCTTAGGAAAGGGGCCAAGGCCATACCAAAACAGGAAAGAGGTAAGATAAAGATAATGGATATCACCGAATTGGTAGCTAATGCCATAGAATGAGGGAAGCCATGCTAGCAAAAAAAGAAGTCGTAAGAAAGCCAATAGCTGCCTCCAAAACCCTCAAGAAAATAATGGCCAACCACTTTTATGAGCTGGACGAGGCAGCGAAAACCGGATCCAAAAAGATCGCCTGGTGCACGAGCGTGGGGCCTGCAGAACTATTGCGCGGGATGGGATTTCTGGTCTACTTTCCAGAGAATCACGGAGCCATGTTGGGGGCAAGCCGCATGGCCACAGAGCTTATTCCTTACGCGAATGCCATTGGGTATTCCCCGGATATATGTTCTTATTTGACCAGTGATATAGGCTCGTATCTGGCAAGGAAGACACCTTTGCAGAAGGTCTATAACATCAAATCAGTGCCAAAGCCCGATGTGCTTGTGTTCAATACAAATCAATGCAGAGACGTCCAGGACTGGTTTAGCTGGTATGGTAGAGAATTTAACGTGCCTGTAATCGGTATCCATACTCACAGGGACATTGGCGAGATAAAAGACTACCAGATAAAGGACATCGCTCAGCAAATTAAGGACCTGATCCCTGCCCTTGAGGAGGTCAGCGGCCAGAAATTTGATATGGACAGGTTCAAGGAAGCGGTGGAGTTGTCCAGGCAGTGCTCGGTACTCTGGCGCAAGTGTCTTGAGACGGCGGCAGCGATACCCTCTCCGTGGACCTTTTTTGATCATACCATACACATGGGGCCGGCAGTGGTAGCACGTGGTACAAAGGATGCCGTGGATTACTACGAACTCCTCCTGGCAGAGTTAAACGAGAGGGTGGCTTCTGGTGTGGCCGCTGTAGAGGGCGAAAAATACAGGCTCTACTGGGAAGGGATGCCCATATGGGGTAAACTTCGTGCCCTTTCGGAGTTATTTGCCTCGCTGCGGACCTGCATTGTTGCCTCCACTTACTGTAATAGCTGGATTTTTGATCAACTCGATCCCGAGGAACCTTTTGAAAGCATGGCGCGGGCCTACACGGAACTCTTTATTGTCAGGGATGAGGCATACAAGGAGCAGTACATAGAAAATTGTTACAAGTTCTTTAGATTCCACGGGATCATCTTCCATGATGCCAAGACATGCCCCAACAACTCCAATAATCGCTACGGTATGCCCGAGCGCCTCACCAAGAGGCTTGGTATCCCAACGCTCACTATAAATGGTGATTTAAATGACCTGAGATGCTATTCAGAAGAACAGACTAAGACCAACATTGAGGCGTTTATAGAACAATTGGAAGAGGAGTGATGTCTAAGGAACTTTTCGCTGGTGTGGACGTGGGAGCCTCCAGGACAAAGGTGGCGATACTTAATGAAGGCAAGCAACTGTTAGGCTATGCGGTAAGAAGATCGGGCACTGACTTTGCCAAGACATCCGAGCTTGCCCTGGCCGAGGCCCTGGAGATGGCCGGGACGCGAAAAGAGGACATAGCCTTTTCAGTAGCCACAGGCTATGGCCGAAAGAATGTCCCGTATGCCGATGATACGAGGACAGAGATAGGGTGCCATGCCAAGGGAGCTTTTCATTTTTTCCCCATGGCAATCACGGTCATTGATATCGGTGGGCAGGACAACAAGATAATCAAGCTTGACGAAAAAGGCCGACGAATCAATTTCAAAATGAATCGCAAGTGTGCTGCCGGGACGGGGGCGTTTTTGGAAGAGATGGCCATGAGACTGGATATCCCCCTGGAACAAATGGACCAATTGGCCAGGCAGGCACAGGAGACAGTAGAACTGGGAAGTTTCTGTACCGTATTTTCAGCAACAGAGGTGCTGGAGAAGATTCGCCAGGGCAAGAAGGTGGCTGACATAGTCAGGGGCCTTTTCCTTTCCGTAATCAAACGCGTTCTGGAGATGGAGAGCCTCACAGAGCGGGTGGTTATGACGGGCGGGGTAGTCGAGCACAACCCGTATCTGGTGGAAATGTTGAGAGAGCGGACGGGCCTGGAGGTCATGGTGCCCGAGCGGCCTCAGTTGACCGGCGCTATTGGGGCGGCCCTGTATGCCCTTGAAGAGGCCAATAACAGGGATAATGAGCAGGTAGGCAATGCGGGAACCAAATAGTCATCAGTAAGGGAGGGCTTGAGAAATGTTGAAGAGCAAATGGATGCATATGGGCACTGTCTTGAAGATGAATGCCATCAACTATCCTGAAAAGCTGGGATGGCAGGATAAGTTCAGGGAGTATAACTTCAAGGACTGGAACGAAAGGGCATGTCGCCTCTCCAATGGTTTGAAGAACCTTGGCGTGGGGTACAGGGATACCTTTGCGGTAATTGCCTACAACCGCGGCGAATGGATGGATATCTATGCCTCGTGTGGAAAAGGTGGGCAAATAGTTGTTCCAATAATGTTCAGGTTAGCCGGACCTGAAATTGAATACATTGTTAACCATTCAGAGTGCAAGGGATTCATCGTTGAGGCCCCTTTTGTTGACCTCATTAACAGCATTAAGGACAAACTTCCAGTTCCCAAGGATGCGTACATATATCTGGGTGATGGACCGGTGCCAGATGGCTATATTGGATATGAGGAACTCCTGGAAAAGTCCTCTCCGGAGGAACCAGACATCCTGGTTGATGCTGCCGATACATGGACCATTATGTATACCTCCGGCACAACCGGGCGGCCGAAAGGGGTCGTGAGGACACACGAGAGTTACATGGCCCAGTACTTCTTGAACAATGTGAACATGGGTGTGCGCCCCACTGACAAGGTTATGCTCGTGATGCCCATGTGCCACGTAAACTCGATCTTCTACTCTTTTCCATACACGTTGCTTACGGCCCCCGTGTTTGTTTACAACATGAAGAGCTTTGATCCCGAGGACCTGTTGAGGACCATTGATGAATACAAGATCACTTTTACTTCACTTGTTCCGACCCATTATATCATGATCCTGGCCCTTCCGGATGAGGTGAAGAGCAAGTATGATGTCTCCTCGATCAGGCAGCTTCTCATCTCATCGGCGCCTGCCAGGAAGGACCTGAAGCTGGCCATCATGGATTATTTCAAGAATGCCGAACTCTGGGAGGCCTATGGGAGCACCGAGGGGGGCCTGGTGACTTTGCTTAGACCCGAAGACCAGTTCAAGAAACTGGGCTCTATTGGCAAAGAGATTTTTGGGACGGATAGGATCAAGATCCTGGATGAAAATCGCAACGAGGTGCCGGACGGTGAGGTTGGGGAGCTGTTCTACAGAACACCCATGCTTTTTAAAGAGTACTTGAAAGAGCCTGAAAAGACCAAAGAGGCATTTTTTGGGGAGTGGTCTTCGGCAGGAGACATGGTCAGGCGGGATGAAGACGGATACTATGTGCTTGTTGACCGCAAGGCCAATATGATCATCACGGGTGGTGAAAATGTTTATCCATCCGAAGTTGAGGGAGTGGTGGGAGCCCATCCTGCCATTAAAGATATAGCGGTTATAGGAGTCCCTGACGAGAAGTGGGGAGAGGCTGTCAAGGCCGTGGTAGTACTCAACGACGGCTACGAGCCCAGCAAAGAACTTGAAAAAGAGATTTTAGAGTGGACCAAGGGCAAGCTGGCTGGGTATAAGAGACCGAAGAGCATTGACTTTATAAAGGATGAAGAAATGCCCAGAACCCCCACGGGTAAAATTCTCCACAGGATTCTAAGGGAGAGATATGGCAAGTGGAGCGAGGCACGTTAGAGGGCTGTGTGAAAAAGCATGAACGCGAGAATGCGACTAAATAAAGAACAGGAGGGTGTTGTTATGTTGAGCAAGGCGTATATTCCGTACAAAGGTTACTACTCCACCCCATTCTGCCGCTGGCAGGGCAGTCTGGCCAACGAGAATTCCATTGTGCTCGGGGCAAATACGGCAGCCAGGTGGTTTAAGGAAAAGGGTTGGGATCCAAAGATGCTGGATTACCTCATATTAGGTATCACCATTGGCCAACACCACGTGTTTTATGGAAGCCCCTGGGCTGCAGCGATGATGGGTGCGGACCACATTCCAGGCGTGATGATAAGCCAGGCGTGTACCACTGGGACTACATGTATATACAATGCAGCAGTAAGTGTTGAAACGGGAATGTACCAACTTCCTTTTGTCCTTACAACGGACAGATGTTCAAATGGCCCTCACACTGTATGGCCCAATCCTATGGGACCAGGCGGTCAGGTGGATTCTGAAAACTGGCTCATGGATAACTTTAATTATGATCCTTGGGGTGGAACGGCCATGATCCAGACGGCGGAAAACGTGGCCAAAGAGGCCGGAATTACGAGGGAACAATGTGATGAGCTTACCCTGAGGAGGTATGAGCAGTACAAGATGGCGCTGGAAAATGATAGGGCCTTTCAGAAGCAATATATGTTTCCCGCGGAAGTCAAGATATCCAAGAAAAAGACATTGTTGATCGAAGAAGACGAGGGTATCTATGAAACTACAGCCGAAGGTCTGGCTGCCCTCAGGCCGGTTATTCCGGACGGCGTACACACCTTTGGCTCTCAGACGCACCCTGCTGATGGCAACTGCGGTATCATAGTCAGCACAGAAGAGAAGGCTAAAGAACTGAGTGCTGATCCTTCAGTGACAATTCAGGTGATCTCCTACGGTTACGCCAGAACCGAGAAGGCGCACATGGCAAAAGCAGTAGTGCCGGCGGTCAAAATGGCTCTTGAGAAGGCAGGGATTAGCATAAATGACGCAAAGGTCATAAAGACGCACAATCCATTTGCCGTCAATGACCTTTACATGTCCAAACAATTTGGCATTGGTTGGGAAAACATCAACAATTATGGTTGCCCTATGATCTTCGGCCACCCGCAAGGTCCCACTGCCACTCGCTGCATAATAGAGGGTATCGAAGAGACAGTTATGTTAGGCGGTGGCTACTTTGTGTGGGGAGGTTGTGCTGCTGGTGACACGGCAGGTGCTATGGTCATAAAGGTAAGCTGATTTTCGCCAGCTTATTGAAAAAAGTGGCGCAGGCAATTGATTTGTAGCTATTTGTCTGCGCTTTTTTTGTGTAATCGAAACGAGACGACCGAGCCAAACATATCGTTATTTCAATATGTTGTGTGCACAAGCCCTATATTACAAAAAATCCTTGAAAAAGGGGGGCTGGTTATATAGAGTGCGAGCCGAATTGCAACCGGATCCTGTGGTCACCCTAAGTTCCAAGAACCTCTTACTGCTTCTTGGTTTGTTTCACGCATGTCAGCCATACGTCTGATTCTGAAAACGGGATTGTTGAGATGGATATATTGATCTTGAGCGTCGCGACCCTTGTGGGGCTCTATATGGCCGCAAATATCGGCTCCAATGACCTCGCGAATGCTATGGGTACCTCGGTAGGCTCAGGGGCCCTTACCCTCAACCAGGCAGTGATAATCTCGATTATCGCCAATGCTGCCGGGGCAGTGCTTGCCGGTAGCTATGTGACCAATACCATAAGCAAGGGGATGATTGACCCCACTCTGTTTTCCCATTCCCCCAACGATCTGATGATAGGGATGTTCGCTTCACTGCTTGCTGCCGGGATTTGGGTGAACGTCGCGACCTATCTCGCACTACCCGTATCCACCACACATTCAATAGTAGGGGCGGTCGTGGGCTTCGGGATCCTGAGTGTCGGGGCAGGGGCCATAAGTTGGGGCAAGGTGATTTCAATTGCAGCCAGTTGGGTGGTTTCTCCTGTGGCAGGCGCTGTCATAGGGGGAGGGATGTTTTATGTACTGGACAAAGGAATCATGCGTTCAAAAGATCCCATAGAGGCCTCCGAGCGTTATGCCCCTTTCTTGATTTTCCTGGTGGTAATAGTCCTGATCCTGTCTTTTATTTTCAAAGGCCTAAAAAACCTCCACCTACATATCAGTTTCATAGAAACAATCCTTTTTTCAATGCCTGTGGCCGCAGGGGTCGGCATATTGGGAAGGAAATGGATTCGCTGGCAGATGAAGCCATCTTCAAGGTCATTTTTTGGAACCAAGGACTCATCTCCGGTTGATAGGTTTTTTTCTCAGCTTCAGGTAATGACAGCCTTTTACGTAGCATTTGCCCATGGAGCAAATGACGTGGCAAATGCTGTTGGTCCTCTTGCTGCGATTTTTTCTGTTGTGAAGACAAAAGCAGTCGCTCTTAGAGTGGAGGTTCCTTTTTGGATGCTCTTGATAGGTGGCATTGCTGTGGGAGGTGGTCTCTTTGTTTTTGGAGCAAGAGTGATGGAAACCATTGGTAAGAATATCACTGAGATAAACCCCTTGCGTGGATTTTGTGCCCAGTTTGGTGCGGCAACTACTATCTTAATTTGCTCCCGGCTGGGACTGCCTATATCCACTACTCATGTGCTTGTGGGGGCAGTAGTTGGAGTGGGCTTTATGAGGGGGATGGGCTCGGTAGACCTCCGCATTCTAAGAAACATAGCATATTCATGGATAATTACGTTGCCTTTTACAATTTTGTTATGCATGATCCTTTACAAGGCATTGGGTTTTGCCATGGCCTCAATTTTTTGATACAAGTTACAGATTAAGAGGAAATTAGCCAGGGAGGATTTAATGCGCTTCTTACTCAGTTCAATGTTTTATAGTTCGCCTTTCCAGAACCTGCAACGCCATGCAGACAAGGTGAAGGAATGCGCGGAGATGTTTAGAAAGGCTGCAGAGTGTCATATAAAGGAAAACTGCGCTGAGTTCGAATCCCTTACTGATGAGGTGGCGAGACTGGAGAGCGAAGCTGATGCAATAAAGAGGAATATCCGAAATCACCTGCCCCGAGGCATTCTCATGCCAGTGGACAAGTTTGAGTTCTTCCAGTACCTGAGGGAACAGGATAAGGTCCTAGACGAGGTGGAAGAAGCCTTATTCTGGCTATCTTTCAGACCCAGTGGAATTCCTCCTGAGATAGTGGAAGATTTCATGGCTCTTGTGGACGCAGTACTTCCACCAATAGAAGAGCTATCTCGCCTGGTAAGACTTGCAACAGACTATTTTAAAACAGGATCAGAGAAGCAGCGGCAAAAAATGAAGAGCCTGATAAGGGATATACGGCAGCATGAGAAAGAGGCTGATATCCTTGAAAGAGATCTCAAGGCCAAGGTGTTTACGCAGATCAAGGACGCCCTGGCTGTCTATCACTTGATTCGTCTGGCAGAGATAGTGGGTAGCATAGCTGATCATGCACAAAACGCCTCTGACCGGATGAGAGCCATGATCGCCAGATAGATAAGCCATGTCCGCACCCCCGCCCATTTGCAAACGGTGCGGAAAATGCTGTGAATCCTCATCTCCCACCTTGCATGTTTCCGACTTGCCTGCGGTAGCCAACCATCATTTGGACTGGGCTCGCCTTTATACTGTCCGCAAAGGAGAGTATGTATGGGATAATATCAATAGAAAACTGGCTCAGGCCAGTACTGAGATGATCAAAGTCAGGCAAGCTGGGGATGGCAGTTGCATATATTTTAACTCAAAAGAAAAGGCTTGCACCATATACTCCCATAGGCCAGCAGAATGTGTAGCGCTGTTTTGTGAAGATACTAGCCGTTTTTTTGAAATATATGAAACTCCCAGGTTAACAAGAAATTATGTTATTAGGGACAGATCTCTCGTCCGTCTGATGGAGGAGCAGGAATTACGATGCCCTTATGATAGCCTGGCGGAGTGGGTCGGAAGAATCAACTCGGTCGGCGAGCAGGCCGTGGAAAAGATCATCGAACTTTTGCGATTTGATTACGAGTTGCGGAATATCGTCAGGAAAAAGCTGGGTATCCCACCTTCTTACCTGGACCTGCTCTTTGGGCGACCAATGATTCAAACTATTGAGGCCTTTGGCCTGAGGGTCATAAGGGAAGACGATGGAACGTTCTTTTTGACTGTTAGGGAACATACAAAATAGAAAGGGCCGCTTTAGCGGCCCCTTTTTATATCTGTGTCAATTGCACCAGCTTAGAACAGACCCATTACCTTGCCTGTCTCAACGTCAACATCCACACGCCTGAATGCGGGATTGGAGCTGGTACCCGGCATCAAGCTGATTGTTCCAGCGCATGGGCAGAGGAACTTGGCTCCCGAATAAATGAGAACGTCTCGGATGGGGAGGGTCCATCCCTTGGGCACGCCCTTAAGGGCTGGATCATGGCTCAAGCTAAGATGGGTCTTTACCATCATGGTAGCAAAATCCTTGTACTTTGGATCAGACTCAAGCATCTTGGCCTTTGCTTCTGCCTCTGGAGACCATGTCACGCCATCTGCACCGTAGACTTCTTTAGCAATGATTTCAACGCGCTGCCTGAGAGGCATTTCCAGAGGATACAGGAACTTAAATTCGTTTTCTTCTTCGCAGGCCTCTTTCACTGCCTCGGCAAACTCTATTGCACCCTCACCGCCCTTTGCCCAGTGTTCAGAAACCGCGCAGCGAGCTCCTGCCTCTTCGGCGGCTTTACGGACCAGTGCGATCTCATCCTTGGTATCGGTGTGGAAAGCATTGATGCACACAACAGGATTAATGCCGGCCTTGCGAATGGTGTTGATGTGGTGAACCATGTTGGGGATACCCTTTTCCACCAACTCAAGATTCTCTTTTGTGTACGCCTCATCCAGAGGAAGCCCGGCCACGACCTTGGGACCACCTCCGTGCATCTTGAGCGCCCTGATCGTGGTGGTCAGGACTGATACGTGAGGCTTGAGGCCACTGAAACGGCATTTTACGTTCCAGAACTTCTCGAATCCTATGTCTGCACCAAATCCACTTTCGGTTATATGGTAGTCAAACATCTTGAGGCCGATCCGGTCGGCAATAATTGAGGACTGACCCACCGCGATATTGGCAAAGGGACCTGCGTGTACCATGCAGGGCTGATACTCCACTGTACACATCAGTGTGGGGTGGATGGTATTACGCATCCAGGCGGTCATGGCGCCGTCGACCTCGAGATCCTTGGTGTATACCTCTTTTCCTGTCTTATCGAAAGCAAGGGTGATTTCTCCAAGCCTCTTGCGAAGATCCGGCAAGTCCCTGACAATAGAAAGTATGGCCATTAATTCTGAGGAAACCGAAATTCCAAATCTGGACTGCATAGTGTAGCCGTCGTAGCGACCACCGATACCGATGATTATGTTTCTCAGGGCCTGGGCGCAGAAATCGATGACCCAGCCGAATTCCACTCTTGTCGGGTCTATATCTAGCCGCCTCATGCCGGTTAGTCTTTGTAACTGTTCATCCGTGTAATTGCGCTCGTGCTGCATCCTTGCGGTGAGGGCAACCATGGCAAGATTATGAGCGTTGGTGATGTCGTTGATATCGCCGGTAAGTCCCATTGAAAATTCAGTCATGGGAATCAAAAGTGCATTGCCACCACCTGCAGCAGTTCCCTTGATATTCATGGTGGGTCCCCCTGAGGGCTGCCGAAGTGCGCCGCCCACGTTGAGCCCCAGCTTTCCCATTCCTTCCATCAAACCCACGGATGTGGTGCTCTTGCCTTCACCCAAAGGAGTCGGGGTGATGGCGGTAACCTCAATGTATTTGCCATCAGGTTTATCCTTAAGCCTTTCAATGATTTTCATAAAATCCAGCTTGCACAGCCTGCCGTAAGGAATAACCTCATCCTTCTGCAAGCCCAACCTTTCCCTCCACTCATCAGGAGTGGGCATGTTCTTTTCGGCAGCCTCTGAAATCTGCCAGTCCTGCATCTTTGTCGCGTCATAAGCCATTTGGTACAACCTCCTTATCCTTATTTTATTTGCGCTCGTCGGCCTCGTGAGCGCCTGGGGAGACAATTAAAACAGGCCCTGCCTACCACAAAATAAACCGGTGGTCAAGACTAATCGAAAGTGTATCAGCCTATTGGAATTTTTTGAGATTTATTGTTTCAAGGTGGACGAGATAGTGGTATTTTGTCCAAGAGTAAATGCTTGAAAACAGAATGGGGCAAAGGGTATTGTTTGGAAAGGCATTCGGGAAAAATTAGACTGAAGGAGGGATTATGAGGGACAAATACAGGGTCTTAATAGTGGACGATGAGGCATCAAGCCGCAAACTTTATATCAAGATATTGCGTCACGTGCCAGATCTCGTAATTTCAGAGGCAGTGGACGGGGTTGACGCCATGAAAAAGATCCGGAAGTCTCCACCTGACATTGTTCTTTGTGACCTTGAAATGCCGCGAATGGACGGTAGAGAGCTATGCAGGCAAATCAAGGCAGACCCGGAATCCGAGCTATCTGACATATATGTGATTATTATCAGTGCAAGGGATGCTAAAGAAGACAAGATAAAGTGTATGAGCGAGGGTGCTGATGATTATCTCACTAAACCTGTAGATCCTGATGAATTGATTGCGCGGATTAAGGTTGGGCAGAGAATTACATCCCACATAAAAAGGGCAGAACTGGAAAGAAGGAGGATGTTTGAGGAGATAGATGTCCTTATTATTCAAGACGGAGGGTGTGCCCCCGGTTACAACCCTGTAACCGCCTTCATAACTTACCACCTGGAAGCAATGGGGCGCGAAACATATGCAACCCGCGAGGGCTTTAAGTCCCTTGTCCAGGGTTCGGATGAGGATTTCGTCCGCCTGGTCTACGACCCAGATCTCTTCAAGAAGCTGGACCATATCCCCGGGGTGTTTCATGCAGCCCCCCTGTCTGAGTGGAGAGGGGCGCAACTCAGAAGTGAGCGGTACAGAGATTTTGTAAAAAAGAGCATTCAAAAAAAGGCTGCCGAGACTATTAAACGAAGAAAAGTGAAGGCTATTATAGCTGTTGGTGGCAATGGGACCTTCAAAGGAATTGAGTCTCTGTGTCAGTATCTCCCCACCTCCATACAAGTCTTTTTCATTCCTGTGACCATCGACAGTGACATAGCAGGTACAGAATGCATAGGGCAACACACGGGCATTGAGATGGGCTCTGAGAAGATCCGCTGTTACATGGCTGATGCCAGGACTCACAAGCGTACGTATATACTGGAGATGATGGGGGCCAGGAGTGGTTTCCATGCGCTCCATTCCTGCCTGGGTGCGAGGGCCCACCTGGCGGTACTTCCCAATAGCGTGATAAATCATAAGAAGGTAGTGGAAGCCCTCAATAGGAGAGACGAATGCGTTATCGTGGTGGCAGAGGGATACAAAAAGGATGAAAGGCAGGCAAAGGGCCTGGATGTAAATGCAGCGGAATACTTTTACCAGGAGCTTCTGGCGACGGGTATTGAGATAAAGCGAAGGGTTATCTGTGAGCCGTTTTCCCGTGACATAAGGGGGGCAGCGCCAAACAACCAGGATATCACGCTGGCACAGCGCATGGCATACAATGTGGCGCAGTACCTCAAGGCAGGGACATCCAGGGTGATGCCTGCTGTCCGATCAGGTAGGGAGTTCGCCATTCCTTTCAACGAGATCCATACAGATAATATGGTGGAAGAGGATTTGTTGGTACTATCTGATCGGCTTACAATAAGGGAATAAGTATTTGGATTTGCCTGCTTATATAAAACAAATCCTTGACGAGGCCAAGTCAAAATACGTGACCGATGGCCGAAGGCCCGAGGTAGGCTGGACCTGTACCTACCTTCCTGTTGAGATATTGGAGACAGCGAATGTAAAGCCAGTGCGGATAGTCCCTGAGCCGGAGGCGGAAAAGGCAGATGCCTTCCTGGATCCCAATTTTTGCCCGTATGTAAGGGCCTCTCTGGGCAAGGCCATTGAAGGGGGGTACAGAGATCTAGCCGGTGTGATTATTCTCAACACGTGCGATGGCATGAGAAGACTTTATGACGCTTGGCGATATTATGCCTCTCCCTCATTTGCCTTTTTTTTGGATGTCCCGAAGTTAGTGACGCCGGAAGCAGTAAACTATTTCAGAGAGCAATTGGAAAAGCTTACCAGAGAACTCCAAAAGCATTTTGAGGTAGAGATCACTGAGAAGAGTCTCCTCAATGCGGTGAGCCAAATGAACCGAACAAGAGAGCTATATACCTCGCTCATTTTGGCCCACTCCAAAGGACTTTGCTCTTTATCCTATGGGGATTTCCTGACTCTTTTTCAAAGGGAATACGAAATGCCCCGCGGTGTATTTAACTATGTATTGGAACGAATTGTCAAAGAAAGTAATAAGCCTTCAGAGGCTGATCCAGAGCGGGCGAGGGTCTTTGTAACTGGTTCCATTTTAGACGGTGAGGCTATTATCAGGCTGGTGGAAGAACTGGGAGGAAAAATAGTAGGGCTGGATTGCTGTTTGGCCGAGAGAAGACCTGATGGCGTAAGCATTGGAAAGGACATGCTTCATGAGTTGAGTGAGAGCTATCTCGAGAAGGTTCCTTGCGCGAGAATGAAGGATACCAGAACCAGGGTAGAATACCTGATACAGGGATTGGAGAGAAGGGGTGCCCAGGGGCTTATTTATACTTCCCTTAAGTTTTGTGATCCATATCTCTACGAGTTTCCTTATATTAAAGAGGAGCTTGAAAATAAAGGCATACCAGTGTTGTTCCTGGAAGGAGAATACAGGGGCCGACCCAGTGGAGGAATCCGTACCAGGGTGCAAGCGTTTCTGGAGATGCTCGAGAAGAGAAAAAGTTAAGCCATGGCTGTGCTCGTTGGGAGCGAAAAGGGATGGAAAAGGCTCTTAAGGCACATTGTGCACAGCCCTTACACTTACTGGAGCCTTCTTCCCTTTCTGGAGGTGGTTAACCTCCGGGAGCAGACCAAGGCCTTCAAGGTCTGGGTTCGATATCTATTGTGGATGATGCGGAGCGCATGCTCTCGCAAGAAAAAGGTTATATGGATGAGCGCCTTTACCCCTGCAGAGCTTGCCTACGCCGTGGGTGCAGTCCCCATATTTCCTGAGATAGTTGCGGCCCTTGTCTCTTACCTGGGCTGGGCCCCGTCTTCCATGGCAGTTGCCAATTCATCCCTTTCCACCGATGTATGTTCTTTTTACAGGTGTGCACTTGGACTGGTGATGGAAGACTATCTGCCCAGGCCCGACATCATGGTATCGTCAAGCTACCTTTGCGATGGGGCCAATAAATTCTTTTCGTATCTGGCAAAAAGATACGAATGCCCTCATTTGTTCTTGGACGCTCCCTACTATGGCGGGGACGAGGCCAAGCAGTATGTAATAAGACAGTTGGAAGATCTCTTGAACGACCTGGGGCAAGTCGCAGGTCTCAGAGGCTCGGTGGACGGCCTCTCTGAGGTGGTGAGCCTGTCAGATACATCCAGGACATGGCTTGGCAGGTTGAACGAGGCCAGGCGCGCCGTACCTTCTCCTTTCCCGGGAAGCGAGGGATTGAGCTATGTTGCGGGCATGGGTTTCGTGTCGCCGGGTTCTGAATGGGGTGTAAGATTTTTCTCCTCCCTTGCCACGGATGTGGTACGCAGGGCGCGAGAGAGAAAGGGTTATCTTGCACAGGAAAAACATAGGGTGCTGTGGCTTCACCATATAAGACCATACTATCAGAATGACATTTTTGAAGTCCTTTCGAGCTTCGGGGTGGCGGTTTGCTTTGAAGAGGCCAATTATCTGTACTGGCCGCCTCTAGACCCCTCAAAACCGTTTGACTCCCTTGCAGCAAAGATTCTGTCCAATGTGTGGCGGGGTCCTCTAGAGCGAAGAATTCAAGCAGTCCTTTCAATGGTGAGAGATTATAGAGCGGATGGCGTTATACATTTTTCCCATTGGGGCTGTAGGCAAAGCTGTGGTGGAGCTGCCGTAATTGGCGACGTGTTGAAGCAACAGGGGATTCCCTATATGGTTCTTTACGGCGATGGGGCAGATCCTGATAACTATTTCCCGGGCCAAACAAGGACTAGATTGCAGGCTTTTGCGGAGATACTTGGCTGATGGAGGAAAAGAACCTATACGTGGGAATCGATGTGGGGTCTCTATCTGCAGAGGCGGTTATTATATCTGATACCGGAATGGCGGCTTACTCCATCAGGAAAACCGGAGCCAACCCCTTAAAGGCGGCACAGATGTGTCTGGATGGAGCTCTTGAGAAAGTGGATGCTAGAAAGGATAATATCCGTGGCGTTGTGGCAACTGGTTATGGGAGGCTAAGAATTCCGTTTGCCGATAGGGAAGTGACAGAAATCACGTGCCATGCAAGGGGAGCGCATTTCCTTTTCCCCCGGACCAAAACCGTGGTGGACATAGGGGGGCAGGACAGTAAGGTAATCACTATGGATGAAGA
>JALVSJ010000150.1 GCA_027024445.1 Desulfobacterales bacterium | reverse complement strand
GTGACTAGGTCGGCTTCCCGTATCCCCCTCCCCCCGGCGTCTCGATCCTGACCCGGTCCCCTTTCTTGAGAGAAACGGAGAACTTACCCCCCATATCCTCAGGGGCCCCGTCTCTGATCACGATATTCTTGCCAACCGCTCCAGGCTCTCCTCCAAAGAGGCCATAAGGGGGAATATGCCTCCTTTCAGAGAGCACTGTTACTTCCGCGTCACCCAGCAGCAGGACCTCCCTCACAATGCCATTTCCTCCCGTGTGTCGCCCCGCTCCCCCTGTTCCCCGGCGAATGGAATACTCGGTGACAAGAAACGGATAGCTATACTCAAGGGCTTCAATCGGTGTGTTAAGCGTATTTGTCATGTGGCAATGCACAGCGCTTTCACCATCACTGTGGGCCGTGGCACCCATGCCCCCGCCAATGGTCTCATAGTAAGCAAAAGGCTTGTCATTTCTCGGGTCAATCCCTCCTATGGTTATATTGTTCATCGTTCCCTGATGGGCTGCGGGGATGACCTCTGGTAATGCTTGTGATAATGCCCCAAGTATAACATCCACAATACGCTGGGAGGTCTCCACATTTCCGCCTGCTACCGCAGCAGGAAATTCTGCGTCCACTATGGTGCCCTTCCGGGTGATGACCTCGATAGGCCTCAGGCAACCCGCGTTGGTTGGGATGTCTCGTTTGACAAGGGCGCGGAACACATAGAGCACGGCAGAAAGGGTGATGGCGTATACGGCATTGATGCTCCCTTCCACCTGGTCATGGCTCTTGGTAAAGTCCAGGCGTGCACTGTCCCCGTCTACCCTTATTGAGACGTGAATGGCTATTTTTTCGTGGCCGAACCCATCGTCATCCATATAGTCTTCAAATTCGTAGGTACCGTCTGGTATGCGGCTGATGGTATCTCTAGTCATGCGCTCGGCATAATCCATGAGCGCGCCAGAGTAAAATGCCACCATTTCCAGGCCGTACTTTTCTATGAGCTGGATGGTCCTTCGGACCCCCGTGATATTGGCCATTATCTGAGCGGCAAAGTCTCCCTCGCGTTCTGTGGAGGTCCTCACGTTGTTCAACAAGAATCCCATAATCTTGCGGTCAATCTTTCCCTTTTCCACCACCTTCAGGGGCGGAATAATGAGGCCTTCCTGGAATATGGATCGTGCCAGGGGCATGGACCCCGAACTCATCCCCCCCACGTCCGCGTGGTGCGCACGGTTGGCCACATAGAATGAGGGATGATCTCCTCCTGCAAATACAGGGGCCACGATGGTTATATCAGGAAGGTGAGTACCGCCCTTAAAGGGATCATTCAGCATGACCATATCCCCTTCTTCCCAGTCAAGGGCCTCAATGGCAGACTTGACCGAAAGGGGCATTGAGCCCAGGTGTACCGGGATGTGCGCAGCCTGGGCGATCATATCGCCATTGGCATCGAACACGGCACAGGAAAAATCTCTTCTTTCCTTTATGTTCGGAGAGAAGGCGGTCCTATTGAGCGTCATGCCCATCTCTTCAGAGATGGAAGAAAAGCGGTTCTTAAACACTTCTAGCAATATGGGGTTTACTTGTTGAGCTTTATTGTCGTTCATTAGCTTACTTCTATTACCAAGTTTCTGTATTCATCCATACGCGCCGAGGCAAAAGGAGGTATAACTATGGTCGAAGAGTACTCCACAACTATTGCTGGCCCACTTACCACATTACCACTTGCAAGCTTTTCCCTGGCATACACCCTGGTCTTTTGAGCACTTCCCTCAAAAACCACCTCGCGCTCCCCTACGATGGCATCGGGTTCGGGCTGCTCGGGGCAAATCTCATGGGCCTCGAACCTGGGTTTTTCAGGAATACCTCTTGCCCGGAGCCTTATGTTTACCACTTCTACGGTCTTGTCTTCATTCCTGTAACCGTATGTCTTTTCATGCAGCTTATGGAAGCCTTCTATGTAGTCTCCCTGAAACGGAACGATTATCTCATAGGAC
>JALVSJ010000149.1 GCA_027024445.1 Desulfobacterales bacterium | reverse complement strand
GAATATGAGGTCTTAGACCTGTCGCAATCCCCTCGAATCGGGTCATTCCTTTCTACTGTAACCCTAATATTTACCGTTTTTTTGAATATTTGCAAGTCTATTTCCATGTATGTGTCCGATTTCGCCCGCCGGGAGAAAAGGGAGGTCCGAACTCTCGAATGGAATTGCCCATAACTTTCTTAAATTACGTAGAAAGTGTTTTTCCATGTATCTCATGGCAACGATCATAGCTGATTTCTAAGTTATCTACCTGGAATGTAAACAGTTTCCAGTGAATACCAGTTTTTGATTTCGTTTCAGTGCCTGGATCCACGGAATGGATTTAGACAATTCTATACTTCCCATGATCTGGCAATTCCCCGATACCACTGAACTCCACATTCTTCAAGCAGCCCTTACACAAGGGATAGTACCGGACCGTATCTTCATCGCTGTTTATAATATCTTCTATGCGAGTCTTCATCTTCAGAAATCTTTCTTCATTAAGATCACCGCACTCGAATACCGACTTTTGGACCCTCTGCCCAAATGACTTTAGGCACTTGACCACTCTCTGGCGCACCCTGTCGTCAACAATGTCAAAGCACACAAGATAGAACATCTCATATTTTCCATGTAAACGGCTTGTATCGGTTGTTTTCGGGATCTAGTAAATATTTGCCAAATGAACGGGCTTGATGGAGCAGGACAAGCCTGTATGTGGTCTTCTTGGCCTGGGGGCCATAGCTCACCTTTCTATTCATCATTTGTTCGTAGCTGGCAACAAATGCCCTGCTTATAGAAGGCTTCATTTCCACTGGTCGTTTATCCTTCATCTCTTTGTCATCCACGAAAGATGAAGGTATTCCTTTTCTATAAACAAAATCTTCAGGGGTGACCGCCTTCCGATTTATTAGGCCAAGAACGAGACGGTCACCAAGAAAACTGCGATATTCTTCAACCAAATCACATGCAAGGGACGGCCTTCCGTAGTCCACTGTGTGGAGTGCTCCCAAATAAGGATCAAGTCCCGTTGCCTTGATAGCTGAAAGCACCTCATTGGTGAGCAAAGTATAGACAAAGGAGAGTAATGCATTGACAGGGTCAAGAGGTGGCCTTTTATTTCGACCCTTGAACTGGAATGCAGGGTTACGGATCATGTGGGGAAACATCTCAAAATAAGTGCGTGTGGCAGTTCCTTCGAGTCCTCGAAGGGTCTTCATATCTTTAACATCATCTATTGATCCGTGCATGGACCTGATCATAGCGGCCCCTATTTTCAGGGCGCCATTATCATACAACCTTGACCTCAACTGTAAGAACTGGGCCATATTGTTCAGTTTGCCCCTCACTATAATCTTGGCCGTCTCAAGGGCGAATTCGGGTGAAGAGAGTTTTGTGTACTGGGCTATTCTCAATTGCACATGACTGTGTTCGTCCAGGGCCAATCTGGCCCTGAAGCGGCCAGTGGGTGTCATAAAAACGGTTTCCACTCTGTTGGTGATGAGAGAGTCGAGAACGCCGCCTGTCAGAGAAACATATCCAAGCAAGGTTAACCTCTTGAGGCCTTCCATCGGGATTTCATCAATAGTTTGGCCTCCTTTTACCACCTTGAGACAATTGGCTTCTCTTTGTAGATACGCTCCCGGCTCTAGTACATATATGCTTTCCATTACTCTAAAAATCTCTCAGTGATTGCTATGGCCTGCTTTAAATTTTCGAGGGCGCTTTTCAGGTCTTCCACTTTCTCCGATCTATGGCAATCATCTTCGTCCCATTTTTCGAGATGGAGCAATGGATGAGGATACTGGTGTGGCCTTTCAAAAGGGCAAAAATCTCCAGCATAACCTGTAAGAGAATGGATGCGTTTGCAGCCCAAGGGCTTGCCCCTGACCCTGCTGAGCCTGTAGTCGACAAGGTGGGGGTTATATTCAGGCAATGATCTGAACAAATGATGCAAAAGAGTCCTGGCGTTTCGGAGGAATCCTATGGTCTGGAAAATTATTTTCTCCTCACGCATAGAGAGTTGGTGGCCGGCCCTGCATGATGCCAGGATCTGGCCGATGGGAGGACATCTTGTCTCAAGGGCGGCCAATTCAGGAAACTTTTTTGCCCATTCTCTAAGTTTTGGGTGAACCAGGACCTGGATTTGATTTTTCTGGGGGGAAAGAGGTTTTGGGATAGACCTTTTTATCTCCCGCAAGAATCTCAGTTGGGCATCGGGGTTCCTATCCTGGCACGACATAAAATAAGACCGCTTTCCAGTGAGACGGTGAATGCCTAAAGGCAGTTTTACCAGGTTGCCCAATCCCTTTACCGATACAGTATCTTGTTTTGGAAATACCTCCACTTCGAATGCCGAAAGATCCGGGGCAATCAAGTTTTTGACACTTTCAAGGATTCTTCTGGGCCTTTGTGCTTCCAGGGGCTCTTGAAAAAAGAACCAGAAGTGGTAGCCTTTTCCGCCGCTGAACTCAGGCACAGGGTAGAGACCTCGTTCTTCGGACAACTCGTTGATTCTGGCAAAGAGATAAGATTTCTCTCGCCTTATAAGGCTTTTTTCTTCTGCGTTCAAACGCCTCCCCCGGTAACTCTGAACAATGTCCACGTCCAAAACCGCAACCTTGACGGTGGAATCTGACCGTAGCAGGTAGATTCCATAAGTCTTTTTGCCTGATAAATGCTCCTCCACATCCCCTGGTTGCATGGGCCGCCGAACCGGCACGTAACCCGGTTTGCCCTCGGATTTGTCTGCCCACTGTCTTGCAAAGCAGTCTTCCCTTCCTGAAAATAAATCCAGGAATAGATCCAGGAGTTCTTCACGCTGCTTGAGGCGGAGGAAGGGCTCAAGCTCTTTGTCGGGATCCAAATTTTCCGCAATGGAGGTCTCTATTCCGGTCAGCCCCAAGGATTCAAATCTGTCCTCCCCACAGAATTCCCTCGCCTCTGCTGATACGCGGACTAACTCTTGTTTGCGTCCCAATAATGACAAGAGCTCAATTCGGCGGCTCCACGCCTCCTTCATCTCGGGAGTGGTTTTGTTTATGTGCGAAAGAACTTGGAGCGCAAGTTCGACTTCTCCAATCATCTGGGCCAGGTTTGCCCATTGGAGCTGCATTTTTGCCTCCAACCTCGTCCAGATGTCATGGCGACCAAGGAGTTTCAAACATTTCTCCCTGTCCTTGCCGTGAATAATGGCGTTTTGTAGTCTCTGGATCAGGAGGCGGAAATCGGGATTTTCTTTTCCTTGGCCAAAATCAAGTGTTTGCTTGTCATTCATTGCTTTTTCCTTGTTTTTGGTCTTGTGGGGATTGCGTGCCAAGAAAACCCTGTGCCCCTAACTTGAGGAGTAGCAGCGCCAGTTTAGGATAGCGAGGATTGTGCCTTTGGAGCGTGGCTGCTTTCTTAGTAGCTTGGTCCATGTCACCGAGACGATAGGAATTGAGGGCCTCCCAGAAAAGTGCCTCGTCAAGCAGACCGTTCCACCTTTGAAAAAAGAACTTGGAAGCATATGAGGCATAATCCCTGCTCTTTTGATAGTTCCCGAGAAGATATTCAATTCTGGCCAAGCGCAGATAGGCCTTGTGGGCCGAGCGTTTGTCCCGCTCCACAGATTCCAGCAGGGCCTTTTTGGCTGAAGAAAAGTCTTTAAGGGCGCACAAAACGTCGGCCTCTGTCCAGCGGACATACGGCTTTCTATGTCTCTTAGGAAGAAGGTCAATAACCTCCTTGGCCTTTACAGGCTTTCCCATTGCAAGGTATGTGCGGGCCAGCAACTCGCAAACGAAGTCAGAGGGCTTATCTGAAGATATCTCAATGGCGAAACGAAGGGCCTGCTCTGCTTCTTGGAACTTCCCAAGAAAGAAGTTCACCTTTCCCAAGGTAAAGTGTTTGTAAAGAGAAGAAATATGTTCAGATGTTTCGTCTTCTGCTAGACACTTCTTGATAAAGTAGAGGGACTCATTCAACTTGCGGGTCTCAAGCAGGGCGCCTGCAAGCTGGTAGAGGGCTTTAACATAGTTTTTTCGCTCTTGATGCCTGGTGCGCCGGGTATCTTGATCCAAAGCCTCCCAGTTCTCTATGGCTTTTTCAAATAATTGGATAGAAGGACCGGCTTTCTTTTCTATCTGCTTGTAAAGCATGCCCTGGCGGTAGAAGTTCGTGACTCCATCGGGTCTGAGAGCCTGGGCTTTCTTAAAATGCTTGTGGGCCAATTCAATACGCTGGTCTCTCGGCTTGCCCCTCAGGAATACTTCCCTGTTGGAAGCGGCATACAGGGAATTGTAAGCAGTGTAGGCCAGAGAGCTGTGGTAATGGAAGTTTTCTGGTGCCTTTTCTACACAGATCAAGAGTTCCTTGATCGCCTCTTCAAAGCGGTTCAGTTGGCCCAGGGCAAAGGCGGCCTTGCTTCGGGGTTCGAGATCCAAGCCCACTTCCACCAGCTCGGGAAGTTTTTCCTCAACGGGATAGACCAAGGCAAGGACTTCTTCCCATTTCTTTTCCCGAAAAAGTTCTTCCACCTCTGAGAGGGCCTGCCGGAGTCTTCTCCTTAAAGCCTCCTGCCTTGCAGGGATGAGATCTTGAAATGTGATGAACTCATCCTCTTTTGGCGCTTCATCGGGTTGGGCAGAAGGTAGCTTGAGTTCCTTCAGGGTCGCCTTCCAATCTGAAGAAGTCATCTTTCCCTCCTTCGTGAAAGGGGCTATGGTCTTCTATGGGCGGAGGCGAACCAGGTCAACAGGAGAAGCCATCGGAAAGGAGAAAATAGGGTAGCTACGTCTTCCGCCCCCTCTCAATTAGCTCCTATATTCCATGTTTATTCAATAGCGATATTTTTCATATTAAAATCGGCAGGACGGCAAAGAATATTAAGACGATGCGCATCACGAGTTAAGCAATAGGCTCGCAATTATAGGCGAAGAACACGAAGACATGACTCTTGTTAAACTGCCTGAAGCAAAACCGGCGTATATTTCTATTGAATTGACTATTATACCTTACAAACAATTTTTCACCTTCCCGTCTTCCTTCGGTAATATTGGATTCAAAACCAGCATGAGCAAAAAAATTTCTCTTATCTGGAGAGGACCTTGTACGTTCCTGCTTAGCCCCATAATTGAGGAATAGAACAAGTGGCATCCAGGAGTCTCGGGCTGAATCTGCCCGCAACCTGTCGACTTCGTTTCTTAGGATGGCAAGGTTGAGATGTAAGCCCAGAGTATTGTAAACAGTTTCTAGGGACGATGCTATGTATTGTGACTCTACCCCCACGACTTGGTCGTAAGGCCTTATTCCACAGCTCTTCAATAAGTTGATGATGCCAATATAAAAGGCCAATGACAGGAATACCTTTACATATGCCTCCTTCTCAAGCCCTGGAGAACTCGTATAGCTTCGGTAGAACCTCTTTTTCATGTCTGAACACAGGTCCAGCATCACCTGGCGTGCAGCCTCTACATCATCATATCCGGTATGGAATATCCACAGAGGAGTATTGTTCTTCAGCGCGGAAAAAAGGAGAAGAAAGTTTTCAAGCATAGAGTGGAATTTTTGTTTTTTTTTGGACTCGGAAGGGTAGATCAAGCGTGAGAGGCTGTAACTAGCGATATCATTAGAGGATATAGGCGACGAAAAGAACGCCTTCACTGGTAATTTCTCAAAGGATATTGCATGCTGGGTGTCAAGATTTACAATCGGATCAGAAAAAGCGATGAAAAGATCTGGCCCACTCCCCTCTCTTCCTAAAAGGAGTAAATCTAGCCAGACTCCAAAGTATCTGGCAGCCTCTATCAAGGCAGAAATATAGATATTGTGTCCGCTGGAGATGTCAAAGACGACTTTAGATATAAGAGACTTGTGCGTGAAAAAATATTCTATTAGGTCCACCAGAATCTCAAGCACTATATCAGAGTAGTGGCAGTCTGAGAATGAAACAAAACCGGTTTCTGAGCTGAATTTTCCTATGGAGTGGATGACTCTGAACCGGTTCGCACTAAGCGAGTGAGGATGGCTACGAAACAGGTCGTAAGGTTCTTGGAGGTATGTATCAGGGGAATGCAAGACGGTCGATAGCTTGCTCGCAAAGGTTTCAGGGAATCCCTTTTCGCAGCCAGCAGTTAGGGCTTTATTTATGGGCAAGCTAACAGGATAGAGCACAGTCACTGATGCCTTGCAACCCTGAGCCTCAAAGTATTGTTTTATAGCTAAGGAGGAAAGCGAGTTCTCAAACCTGTGGCCATTGATGGAGAATTTTAGGTCCTGGAAGGCCTGCAAATCCAATCTCCCAACTTGATAAATGAGGACTTCTGAACTCACAGGAGAGCTCCATTATTGTGCTAAAATTGCACTCACTGGTGATTAAAAACTAGCTCCCATATCGCCTGAAGATACAATGACGGAACACGTGTTTGAGTGAGATTGAGCCATCCTCGAGATATTCTTCTACGGCCTCTCTGAAGGTGGTAGAGTATATGGGGATAAAGCCTTTCTCAAAAGCGAATTGAACCAGGAGGTAGCATGCTCCATAATCCCCTTGGACCAGGACAAAGTCGCCCTGGACGGCCTCCCTGTTCAGCCACTCAATAACCGGGAGGATGTAGCTCCTAATTTCAGGCCAATCAGGTGGAATGTTCCGCCACAAGTCTTTTAGATGGGCGGGCATGTCAATTATCTGCCCCACACCCAAGGATTCAATTGCATCCCGCCTCTGGATGTCGGTAATCTGGTGGTTGAAAATGAGATATAAGCTCCGTTCCATTTTTCACGGTGTCTTTTTAAGGCTCTTGATACTCTCAAAAAGTGATTTGTCAGGTTTCGCCTAAGATCTGTTTGACTTTTCGTACCTTTTGTTTTTGTTTCTCGCTCAGTTTCCCGCTCCACTTACCATGTTTCTCCCAGTATTGCCTCAAGGCCAAAGCAAGCTCCTTCTTTTTCTCCTCTGGAAACTCATCAAGCCTGTTGTAAATCTCCACAACCTCCTGTTCCGTGATCTCAGGATCTCTCACCCGTGCTATGGCCCGCTCCTCAGGTGTGAGACTTTCCAGATATTTTTTCTTCTCTTCCTGTTCTCGCTTCTTTTTCGCCTCTTCGGCTCTTAACCTTTCTGATTCTTCCCGCTTTTTCTCTCGCCTTTTGCTCTCTTCCAGTCTTTTAGCCCTGATAGATTCCATGTCCTCAAGCGATATCTTAACCCACCCCAGGGGATAGTCGCCCGATTCCGTCCATACAACTTTTCGCGATTTGGGAAATTCAAAGCCCAACCTGTGAGGCGCCAGTTTAAGTTTACTTCTAATCTCCACATCAAGATCTTGGGACGGCAGCAATTCCCCGGTAATCGATTTCCATCCGGACCCCCAAGAAATTCTCAATATCAATTCGTTTTCTTCCAGGCTTTCCATTTCATCGAGGAGTTTTTGGTAGAAACTCGCCATGCTCTTATTCCGGTACGAAAAGAACCTCTTCTCATCTTCGGCGATCCTGCGGTTGAGGCCTAAGGTCGCAGTTCTTAGAAACTCCGGCGTTATTTTGGTCTTAAATCCAAATACACTCCCTGCATTGGCGTCATCCTGGGAAGGTAGGAAATTGTCGAAACCAATGACTCCTGTAGAACAGCTGCCTATTTTCAGCAACTCTGGAAAAATCTTGAAGTGTTTATCCCTGATGCCACCGTCCCGCTGGAGACTTTTGATCGACACCTCGTTCAGTATAAGGTCTTCCCTGCTGAAGGCGAAATCCCCAACTGACAGTGTTCGCAACAGGTCGTGATTGGGATCTTTACCCAGAAGGTCTTTGGCTATTATTGAATCTATCCTCTTGAGGTCCTTTTCTTTGAGATCTCTCTTTTGACGTAACAACTCTTTGATCTTTCTCAGCACATCATAGTGTTCGCCCTCAACGAGACTCCGAAGAACTGCGGTCCTAAACGCCCCCTTCAAGGTTGAGCCTGGGACAATTGGCTTGCCCCGTCCGTCTCTCAGGTGCTCCAGGATTTCCCTCGATGCAAAGTTAGGCAATCTATAACTAGTGCGTGTAAAATTTCGAAATTCTATCCCCCTTTTTGTTAGCCAAGTTAAAAGCTCTCTGTCTTCTATGGCATCAATCAGGCTCGGAATTTCACCTTCACTGCACACCTTCTCTATTTCACTGAAAAGTCTTCTTGTATCAATAATGTGAATAGTGGAGTGGTCGTAGAAAAAATCCACATTGTTGATGTATTTCACTCCCGAGCCTACATGAACAGGGCTCAAAGTCTCAACCGTGCAATAGAAAGAGGTTGAAATTTCCTTGTTCATTTTCCAAGTCCCTCTCTAGAAATTGGAATTGTCATGGCAAGACCATAGCGATAAACTGGATGAGGAATCTCGTCACTCTCCTCCAGGACCAAAGGGATGGTGCCCACTGGGTCAAAAGGCAAAATGGATCCCTCAGTCAGCATCCAGGTATCAGCGCGCCTGAACCTCGAGGTAAAGATGCTGGCTGCCCGCCCAGAACGCCTGATCAAGCCATAGGCAGAATGTCTATGGGTAAGTATTCCACTGGAGACTTCTTCCCTAGAAGGCCTGTATAGTGACAGCAAGCAATAAACAGACTCACCGTTGGGACTCCCAACGTGAAACTCTTTTTTCTCATAAGTAAACCTTCCCTTCCCTATCGACCTGTCCCCCCCCAAGCCGTTGTCACCCAAGAGCCTTAGGGCTGCATCGAACTTCCACTCAGCTTCCTGGCTCGCAAAGTAGACAAGGAAAAATAATCCGGCCCCATCATTGAAAAAGTTGTCTGTACAGTAGAAAAAAGAAGCCTCGTCAACCCCGCCCGTCAACTGGTTAACCCTGATACGGGGTCGCTGAGCTTTAACAAGTAAAATAGCCGAGTCCTTCTTGAAAGACGGGAAGACATCCTCGGGTCCAACCTCATTCAGTTGTATTCGTTCCCCTCTCGCCACGCGGCCGAAAAGTTCCTCTGAAATAAATCGAACACGTTTCAGATGCTTCACGGAAGGCTCAGACCGCAATTTCTCCTCTGATGCCTGCTGCATAGCATTATCGAGTGCGCCAATTGGTAGCGGAAAATATCTCCTTTGATTGATGAAAGGAAAACAGGACGATACTTTGAATGTCGGAGACGAAACAAGATCCTCACAGTCATCATCAAACAGCAGCATCCATGATTGCATCAATGCCCCCCACAGGGTGTCGGACCTGATTATTTCCTCGGTCTTCTCCTGGCCAATTGACTCTAGCCCTGGGTGGGTAGGAGAGAGAAAATCAAGGTGATATGTCTTTAGAGTTCGCGTCATCTTCCCCTCTTTCCTCCGCCTTAATCCATAAATTCGGTGAAATATTCTTTGTATTCCCCGGCCTCTCTTGCGCTCACATTATTTATATAATCCTCGGCAGTCCTTTCTTTCACGCTCTTGATCTTGAATTTAACGCGTCCATACCCCCTGGTTCCTTGTCCTCCAAGATAGTCATCCTCGATTAACTTCAAGCCCTGTGAGAGAAGGTTTAAAAACGAGTCTGCTCTTGTTCCATTTTTCCCTTGGCCCTCATCTCTGGGCTCTAAGTCAACACTGTATATGTCGAGAACAATACTTAATGAAAAGCGGGCACCTGAGGGGACCCTCTCGAAATTCCGTGGGTTAGCCTTGGCTGTTAGCCTATCGATTGACACTTCTGTCTTTATTTCAGTGCAATACATGTCCGTGTTCTCCAATGCCTCGAGCTCTTCTGCATTAATGAGATCAGCGTCACGAAATATCACTCTGGTGGGAGCATAATTATCGGAGGTTTTGGTCTCATCAGCGGGGAAACCGAAAAGCTGAACAACGTCCTTTTCCGGGTCTTTGCAAAGGCTCCCGGTCCACTCAATCCGCTCCTCTTCCCCCTTTTTTTTCTTTTCCGAAGTAAGGTCAACAAGCCCCAGGCTCTTCTCCAAAAGCGACCTCATTTTGCCTTTTAAAGATGAACCAGGAATGTAAGGGAGATTGGTTACCGGGTTTCTTACCACGACTTTGTCGGCACCGCCTATGTTAAGGCCTGTTGAAGAGCCTCCAATGTGAAGCCCTGTTTTTGTTGTTATCTCACCTTCAATAAAAATTTTCTTTGCTAATTTAAGCTTCTTTTCTCCCATCTTCACACCTCCTACTTGCCGCCGTGTGCCCTGTGATAAGCAAGGATAGCTTCGAACAGCTTGCAGAAATTTTTGAATTTCCCAATCTGGTCTTCTCCGCCGCTTTCTACTACCTCATCAATTCCCCAATCTATAATTTTTTTCAGTGGCTTGACACTGGTGTGCCTTCCACTTGCATAGGCAAGATGAGGTTTTAACATCAGAAATTCTATTTTCCTTTCCTGATTGTAGCCCTTTGCTTCTATGGCCTTAAGTCTGGTGAAAACCTGTCTAATCTGACTCGTACTAAGTCCTTTTTTTTGAAGGGTCCTTCCAAACGCCTCCACTTTAGTTATTAAATCCGTTGTAGGCCCCCCTCTTATCCAGTCGACAACGTCACTCCTTCCCAGCGTGTCTTGTTGATCATGGCTGTGCTTACTCATCTCATTCCTCCTCCCTAAGTTCATCTCTCACGCTTAACTCCAGCCACCGGCTCAAAAGCCCCAGCAACTCTATTCCTCTCCTGTTGGTTGAATTCATATTGCCGACGGCGAACAGCTGTATTTCTTGAACGTTTCGTTGTAAATCCGGGCGGTCTTCGCAGAATCTGCTGAGAGCATAAACCATCCGCCATCTCCACTGTTCCGCCATTAGTTTCCCTCTCACCTCCTTTAGTGTAAGCACTTTCCTTCCCCCAAAAGTTGCTTTGTCCTTTTCCCAAGACTGGGCTATGTCCATAAGCCTCCTCAGCAGGGGATAAGAACGTTTCTTCTTCAATATTTTAAGAAGCTGATGGTACATCTGCTGCAATTCCTCAAATTCAGGCCACGCAATAACCATATCGAGAAAAGTAAGACTGTTTTTTGTACATATCCGACCATCTTTGCTTCTATATTGGTTCGCCTTGGCTCTTTCCTCAGCCTCGCCCGCCATTTCTGCTCCCTTATAGATCGGAAATTTACCACCTGTAAGGACTATGCCAGCGGAGAGGCTAAAGCAGGTATTGTGACAAGCGAACTGCCCAAATTTCTGCCTGATTCGAAAGGCAACGTCGGGGATCACATCCCATGACCCCAGCAAGAAGAGATCGTCACCCCCTGAGTATACCACCGCAACCCGTTCTGCTGAGCAGGGATCGGACCTGATGATTTGGGGAACTATAGCACCGAAAAACAGGCTCAGTTGTGAACTCAAGGTCGTTATCCTCCCTAGGGAATAGAAGCCCTTGCCTGCCTGTTTGCCATGACGGTAGTACCTTAGACCCTGAGAAAAGATCTTCCCCAGGTTATCAACGTCCATCCTCAAGATGCCGAGCCTTTTTATCCCCTTAGACTCATCAGCTATTTCATCAAATGTTTTATCAAACGAGAGATTTGAACCCAAAATCAACAAACCGCTGTTGACTATCTCAGGACGAGAGAACTTAAACGGGACCGCAGAGAAACCTGATTCGTTTAACGCCAGAAAACTGATAGGCACTGTGACCGAAACTGGCATTTCATCGGCGTTGAGAAGCCAGACGTATGTATCCTTCAAGAACACTCCGCTCAACTCGAACAAGCACTTCCTATGCTGGATTGCTATTTCCTTCTCAGACAAAGCTACATAGCGACTATTCCGCAGCGCGGCCCCGATGTCTTCCATCTTTGTGCACGTAGCGCAACGCTTTCCGCCGGTCATACTGGTATGGCAAACCTCACAAGCGTCGGTTTCGTGCCGGTCCGTACCAAAGAGTATGTCGTATTGGCTAACTGCCATGGCTTGATATTTCTTCCTGTCTGCAAGGAAAAGTTCACGCGTGACCTCCTCCCAGACATCGTAGAGCGTTCGACCGGTCTGTCTCGTTAGATCGTCGGCGCAGAGCACTTTGAACCCGGTACGGACATAAAGGTCGCCCCCAAACTCATGGAAGAGCCACTCGTTCAACTTTTCCGAAAGATCAATAAGTTTTTCTGCAACACCATGCGTACTTGGAAGCAACACATAGAATTTTCCGCCGCTTGCATACAGTATGTTTGGAAGAGAGAGCCCAAACTCACTAGCGAAATTCCGCGCCAGAATCTCGGTAAGCAACTGGATAAAGAAGGATCTCCCTTTTAGCGTACGATACGCTCCTTTCGAAGAAATCTGATAAACGAATCTCTGGATCCCTGATATGTCACCGCAAAAGAGAAGAAATTTATTGACGCTCCTATCCCTAATAAGCGACTGCTCACTCGCCGAATCAGCGATCATGCCCTTGTCGTCGGCATGGTAGATGTAAAGGCAACAAGAAATAGCCGCTGTGAGCCTTGAATGTTCAAAAAGTGAGACGTCCTGGAGTGTTTTTCTCTGGGTTGACTCGGGGATGGACCACATTAGTTCGCGACAGACCTCGTAGATCGTTTCGAAATTTTCAAAGATATCTAGTTGTTTGCCTCTGGGATTGAGCTTCAGCGACTTCCGGAAACTCTCCCATAGCTTCTTATAGTCTTTGCTGACAGTTTCAGGGGCGTATGTCTCTGCTTGGCACGGAAATATTTCTTCCATCTTTTCAGGAATAAAGGCCCAAGACAGAGGCCTGAGCTTGTATCTCCAATCCGAGACCGGGCTTCCTTTCTCTTGATATCCATTATCAATCCAGATCCTTGAGAGAATACTAACGAGGGGAATCCTGCTTTTTATTTCCCCTGCAGATGGCTCGAAATCAGAGGCGCCATCCGCCTCCATCCTCTCGTGCCCTGCTGCTATCCTGTCAGCTTCCGCCACTATTAGCTCAAAATTGTTCCGAGGTTTGTGGTGTCGAGCCGCCAAATTCAGGGCTGTCAACTCATCTAGCTCTTGTGGATGCTGACTAACTCGTTCACCAAAGAGATCAACGAGAGCCAGTTCTGTTCTGTATGCATGGGCATAGCGATATTCTTGGAACACTTTATCTGGATCTGTTTCTACCTGTTCAGCCCTTTCCGCGAACTTTCCGATATCGTGGAACAACCCAGCCACAGCGTAAAATTTCGCGATGAGATCTTTTAACTTCGCCGTCATTTCAGCCCTCTTATCCTCTCACAATATTGTTTTAATGCTTGACATACTGAAAGTGCTCTTCCTTGAAAGCCATTGTGTTGCCATTGATACTTCCTGATTATAAGCCTACCTTTCTTTCAATAAACCTTTGCAACGTTGCAAAGAAGATAGATGTTTTCCAATAAAAGTAGAGTTTTTCTAGGCTCTGATTTCCGTATCTGCCACGAATTTCAATAGAGGATTTCAAGTCTCTCTTTGTCCATAGGGATGCCGTATCGGGTGTTGGGTCGCTTTCCTATGGAGGCTATCTCCAGATCTTTTAGGGCATATGGGCCAAAGCGCTGGAGCAGGTCTTTCTTGATCTTCCCCTTATAGCTCATGAAATTTTCCGCATTCAATTGGACTATGCCGGTATCGCTCATTTCATCAATCGCTCTTGTTTTGGTAAGTCTTGCATAGAGATCGGCAATTTCTCCCTGAGAGTCAAGAACCTGGGTAATGTCCAAAAAACAGTCCGTGCAACTCCCACAGGAAGAAACATCTTGCTTGGGGCAATTTTTCTTTTGTAGGGCAAAGAAAGCATAGAGGGCGAGCCTGGCCGGCATTAGATCCAGCTCTATGCCAATGTAAATCAATTTCCCGTTCACCATATCCACTACAAGACGGCGGGGCTTTTCCTTGATTGCTGAAAGCAAGAGTGTGCCTGGATCCTGGGGCTGTTTCAAAAGGGCCTTGTCCAGCCTCTCTCTCACCGATACGAAAGGAATGTGGATCAGGTTGATTTTGGCGTACTTCGTTTCCTTATAGTGTGGCTCGCCTCTGGAATCCAGTAATTCAATAAGCTCGGATTTGGGAGGGGGATAAAAGAAATTGCGATTACTTTCAAACTCCGGGGTCACAAGCACATGGTAGAGCCTGTCTTGTGGTCTCCCATAGAGCTGGGCAGCGAGAGTAAGACACGAACTCATGGTCTTTCGCCCTCCGGCTACAGAGAAAAACACGGCAGCCTCAGGATCTGAGGTAAAGCGAAATGCAAGCTCAAGGCACTTTGTCAGCAGTTGTTCGTTGTCCGCTTCATCCCTGATGTCTGCAATCTCAATACCATGTTGATCCGTGACGACATGGATGGTGTGGGGACCAAAGTCTATGGATTGTTTGTCTATACCATAGTCTTCTAAATAACGATAATAATGACCTTTTCGGCCTGCCAGGAGGTGGGCGAATATCTGCTCCTTGCCGTCTCTTGTAGTAATAACGTGAATAGAATGGACCTTTCTATGAGTCTGGTGTAGGGCATAAAGGGTCTCTGTGATAACCTGGGGACTCAGGCCCACCACGGCAAGTAGAACATTTTTCATCCTGTCGTCTCCACTGAAATTTTTCCCAGGCCGAAGGTGGTCTGCTTTCCAATGTGTACCTCTTGACACAACCTTAGAAAGGGTACGTAAGGTGCCAGATCGCCCTCATAGACCACGCTACCAACAAGGCCTCCCAATAACATGTCCCTATCTTGCCTGAAGGAGTAACGTCTCCAGTCAAACCATGAAATATCGCTCTTTATGGTCTTCACACGCTCCGCTGCCCTCACAAGACCTGAATAATCCAGGGGTGGGTCACCATCTCCATATGCCCGCCACAGGGAGGACAGTCTCCGGAGCACGGCCCTGATTAGCACATGAAAGGGGAGCTCAGGGCTCAAACGGTTTCGGTGTTTTATGCGCAGAGGGGTTAGGAGGTGGATCCTGGCTTTCTCGCTTTTTTCTGTATAATGGAACGCCGTTTGGAGGGTGAGCTTTTGAACCTCTGGAATAGTGATCTTATTTGTTCCGGCCTCATATACTATTTTGTCAGGACACTCAACCACTTCTAGTGAAAATTGTCCCCTCTCTCCGTTTACTCTTCGGCCAATGCCAACTTTACCCATCTCTTTGAAGGCATAAACAAAGTAAGGGATGTTTCTATTCATCTTGCCAAAGAGGAGTAGGTGAAAATCGAAAGTATCGCCCGGAGCAAACTCTGTTTGTTCGCTCAATGGCGGCTCAATCACAAAGGGATGGGGAAGAGAGCGGATTTCAAAGACCTGGACATATAGGCAGGTCTCTCTGATGGGGCATTCCCCGCATTCCTTTAGCTTGAGGGCACAAACAACCCTCTTTAGTGCCCTTCCGAAGACGCCCCTGAATGTTGAGCCCTTGAAAGGGGGCAGTTGAGCCTTCGAGGTGAAACGGCAATGGAAGTGATACTTACCGAATTCCATGTCCCTGAACTTTAGCTTTCCGGGAAGGGAGGGGCAATGCCTGCAACATTGCAAGTGGCATATATCACAGATCATTAAGATATGCAATTGCCCTCAACTGAAAATGGGGTGTGGATAAAAGTGGACAGAGGCGGGACATGATGAACTAATTGGTATGCATCTTAATACAAATGAGGGGAAAAGTTATTGATAGATTTCCATAATCAGAAATCTGTTGGAATTTTGGCTTTAATATTTACAGTTGCCAAAAATTTGGCAAAGTGTTATTATTCCGTGGATTTCTGTGAGGGGGTTGGAAAATTAGAATTTCACAGGGCTAGGAGAGGACAATGGGTGATCAAAAGATCCTGGTGGTAGATGATGAATTGAAGATCAGAGAGCAGTTTTCAGAGTTCCTGAAGGACAAGGGCTTTGAAGTCAGCACGGCTGTTAACGGCCAGGATGCCATAAAAAAGATAGACAAGGAATTTTTTGATGTGGTCCTCATTGACCTTAACATGCCCAAGGTGGACGGAATGACGGTGCTCAGGCACCTGGTGGAAAATGAGCCAGAAAGCATAGGCATAATATTGACGGGCTACGCCACCATAAAAAACGCGGTTGAGGCCATGAAGGCAGGGGCTTATGATTACCTGGCAAAGCCCGTGAAGTTGGAAGAGGTCCTGATGGTGATACAGAAGGCAGTGGAACTGAGGGACCTACGCCGCGAAAACCTCGCCCTCAAAAGACAACTCAAGAAGAAATACAGGTTCCACAATTTCGTGGGCGACAGCCCGCAAATGCACAAGGTGTTCAGGACCATTGAAAAGGTGGCGGATTCGGACAGCACCATATTGATCTTTGGAGAGTCAGGAACAGGCAAGGAATTGGTTGCAAAGGCCATTCATTACCACAGCTCCAGGCGGGACAAGCCGTTGATACCGGTAAACTGCGGCGCCATTCCCGAGGAACTGCTGGAGAGCGAGCTTTTCGGCCATGAAAAAGGGGCCTTCACCCATGCCATCAGGACCAGAATCGGCCGATTTGAGATGGCAAACGGCGGCACAATTTTCCTGGATGAGATTGCCGAGATGAGCCCCCAGCTACAAGTAAAACTGCTCCGGGTGTTGCAGGAGCAAGAATTCGAGAGACTGGGAGGCATGAGGACCATAAAGTGCGATGTGAGGATCATAGCTGCCACCAACAAGGACCTTGAAAAGGCGGTGAAAAAAGGCACTTTCCGAGAAGACCTCTATTACAGGCTCAAGGTAATACCGATTCAGATTCCACCTCTGAGAGAGCGAAGGGGCGACATACCCCTCCTGGTGCATCACTTCCTGGAGCAGATGAACAAGGCCAAGAAAAAGAAAATTAGGGGGATCTCAAAAGAGGCGATGCAAATACTTGAGGCCTATGATTGGCCCGGGAATGTCAGGGAGCTTGAAAATGTCATAGAGCGCATGGTGATTTTGGCAGAATCGGACTACCTCACCGTTGAGGACCTCCCAGAGCGTATTGCAAGGACCAGGGTCTCACTGAAGCCAGAGGCCTCCGTGATTCCTGATGAAGGGGTTTCTCTTAGCCATGCAGTGAGCGAGTATGAAAAAAAGCTCATTATCAGCGCGCTTGAAAAGACAGGCTGGGTAAAGAATCGTGCTGCCAAGCTCCTGAAGATGAACCGCACCACACTGGTAGAAAAAATCAAAAAGCAGGGTATAGAGCGGCCCCAGTACATGAATTAGGAAGGCTTCTGATAAATACTGGGCTTTATGTATTGAAAGGAGTGTTTGATTCCAGTAAGACTCTCTGAATGACCGATAAATAAATAGCCCCCAGGCCGCAGCACATTATAAAATTTTTGCACGAGTCTCTCCTGGGTCTTCTTGTCAAAGTAGATCATTACGTTTCTGCAAAAGATCACATGAAAAGAAAATGAGGACGGAAAGGGCTCCATCAGGTTGAATCTCCTGAAGGTGATTGCTTGCCTAAGGATGGGTTTCACCTTGAAAAAACCTGCCCACCTGTTTTTCCCCCTCTTGAAATAGCGTCTTTTTACATCAAGAGGGATCTTTTTTAACCTTTCTTCCTCATAGATTCCCCTTGCGGCCTTGGCCAACATTCTGGTGGAAATGTCAGTAGCCAGCACATGCACCTGATGGTTTCCATCATTGGGCAGTGCCTGGAGTAATGTGATGACTATGGAATATGGCTCCTCACCACTGGAGCACCCAGCGCTCCACACTTCCACTCGCTGAACTGGGGTGGTGGGGGCTCGTTCCAGGAATTGGGGGACCACAGTGCCCCTCAAAAAGTCAAAGTGCTGGGGTTCCCTGAAGAAGTATGTAAGATTTGTGGAGATACAGTCAAGGAAGCCAACCGTGTACTCGCCACTCTTATCCCTTAAGAGG